>NZ_ATVV01000025.1:0-52699 GCF_000420905.1 Butyrivibrio sp. AD3002
CCCATGTATGAAAAAGGGAAGAATAAAGAATACTCTTTTTCAGGAAGAAGGATAAAAAGAGGACTGTACAGGCACTACGATGGAACAATAACAAATGCAGACATAAACGGAGCTGCCAATATCTTAAGAAAAGTATTCCCAAAGGTAACCCAATGGGATAGGGGCATAGTGGACATGCCCTGTTCTTTGGGATGCGTTAAGCATCCCAAAGGTTCATGCCGCTCTGCGGCATAACAGAAACCTCTTCCGACGCAGAGTCGGTGGAGGCAGTTCATGTTATCATCAACTGGTGAACATCACATATTATATGAAAAAAGTTAGGGGACTATATCATGGGGAAAATATCAAAATTGTTAGTGACGGGATTTCTATCCGTCATCTTGTTATCCGGCTGCGCGCAGCCTTCATTTGTGTCAAAAATGACTTCAGACAAATCTTATCTTGAATATGAATTCAGACGCGGTACCAGGGAAGAGGAGGAAGCAGGTAAATTCCTTGGCAGTGAGACTTGCAGTATTTATGACGAAATTGATGAGAATCTGTTTGCGTTAGCCTATGGCCAGCTGAGGACACTTTTTGGTGAGCCTGACTATGAAACGGAAGACCTGGAAAATATGTATGATTATAACGTTGTCGCAACTGATAAGGAGGGCAATGAATACTATATGTATGCTTACAGCGGCCCTACAGGACCTGCAATAGGCACACGTGAGGATGATGAAAAAACTGAAAAAGCCGCAAGGGCTCTCGCTGAGAAAATCAAATCCGTGGAGCCTACTGATTACGACTACGTAGGATACTACTTTGACTTTGGACTCACTGTCAAAATGGGTGTGAAAAATGGCAAGCCGTACTGCACCGAAAGCGGCGGCGATGGTGAGTTTTGAGAAACTGAAATGTTAAGAAAAACAATCTCCCTACAGCGGAGTCTGAGAAGTCTTTTTTGTAGGATGAAAGCATGTTTTCAAAAAATAAAAAAATTTCAAAAAAAGTGAAACCTTTTGTGGCTACCAATCCTCTTTATATTGTAACGATGAAAAGACAACGATTTTAAAATATGAAAAGGAGGAATAAGGCAATTTTTTTGTGATAGGCAACTGATGGAAGTAGTGATAAAATGTTTAAGTGCGTATTCAGCTGCAAACGCGATGGATGATGCGCAGAGGGGACATATTTGTCGCTATCAAATATTGTATGAAGAGAGGAATCAATAATGAAGAAAACGATGAAAAAACTTTTAACACTGGTACTCACTTTATGTTGTTGTGCTTCAGTACTCTGTGGACACAGCATTACCGGTAAGGCAGACGAAGGAAAATTTGCCGACAAAACAAATGTAAAACCGATTGCACTTAACACTCCGGTTTCAGGGGATATTCAGACAAAAAATGGTAATTGCTGGTATACATTTACCTCAAACGCTAGCAAAGATTTTTGGTATGTAATGGAGATGAAAAGTACCGGCCTTAATTCTTGTTGCCGTTTGTATGATGCAGACGGAGCAAATATTGAAACTGTATATGCAGGAAAAAATGAGACGAGATCCAAGTATGTAAAGCTCGAGCCTTCATCTGTATATTATGTACAGGCGCATGGTGTTTATGATGATAGTTACGGAAGTTTTGTGCTTACTATGAAAGCAGAGAATGATGAGGGGGATACTCTTGCTACTGCAACTCCGATACCAAACGAATACGCAGGAACAATTAAAACGGAAAATGATGTGGACTGGCTTAGCTTTAACTCAGGTGCTAATACCGCTGTTACAGTAACAGTTAAGAATATTGATGGAACCGGTGTGACTGCTCAGGTGTTTAAGGCAGATGAGACAAGTGTGAGCGACTCTTATTATGCAGGTAAGGCGCAGTCAAATGAGAGAACTGTTTTAGTAAACGCCGGAACAACATATTATATAAAGGTGACAGGCTACTACGATGATGTGAGATATAAAATCTCTATTTCCGGAAGAGTAGATGAACCCAGCAAGGCTAAAAAGGCTAAGAGCATAAAGCTTAAGAAGAATGTAAATGGTATTCTTGATACTGATGATGATCATGACTGGTTTAAGGTAAAAGCCAACAAGAAGGGTAACTATAAATTCATCATTAAGAACACAGACTCCAGCAGTTTATTTTTGTCTGTATACAAGGGAAATAAGAAAATTGACAGTATCTACGCAGGAAAAGCAGATTCAAAGGTGCTTAAGTTAAAACTGAAAAAAGGCACATATAGAATAGAAGTGAACGGTAATGCCGGAAAATACGCTGTAAAGGTAAAAAGATAATCCGCCATTTGCTTATGAACTAAGAAAAATAGGTTATTGAATTACAAAAGGAATGCACAAGTATTAAAAAACTTGTCGCATTCCTTTTTTGTGCTCCAAAATCAACCACCAAAACTTTTTTAATATTTTTCCCAAAAAAGTGAAACCTTTTTGATACTGCCTCCCTCTAAGTATTAAAGGGCAGGAAAAACGGAGGCGGTTATGCTTAGAGAAATTGATGAAAGCTGGATGAAGCTTATAAAGATGGGAAGAATACACAGGGGTAACAGATTACTTGCACAAATAAATTTTTTTAAAAAATGTGAAACCTTTTGTGAACATGAACCCTCTTTATATTGTAACGATAACCAACAATTTTTTAATGAAGAAAAGGGAGAAAAAAATTATGAGTACAATGAACAACGCAGCAGAGACAACAATGATGGATCAGGGAATGGTAAATGCAAATGAAGCACTGTTAAATAAGAAAAAGATTGGACTGATGATTTCTGCAGCGGCTATTATTCCTTTTATAATTAGTGCATCTTTAGGGGCAAAATATGAATGGGCAGATAATATGATTCTTGTGAATATTGTAATGGCAATTATATCGTATATCGTAAGCGGTGGAATCAGGAATATTCTTTCAATTGCGAAAAAGTGGGCGATTTTTGGATGGTTCGTATTTCCGTTTCCGTATGACCTGGCTACAGGAGCCGGTATGCTGGCACTGGCGATAATCTGCTTTATATATTTCCCATTTGTATTTGTTTTGTATGACTATATTAAAACACGAAAAAGCATGTAAAAATAAATGCTTATTAGTAATATGCAACTACTGATATGGATGGTAAAATTGAGAAGTGCGATTTGGTTAAATCTTGGCTGAATTTGCATGTGAGGATGGCTTAAAATATGCCACATAGTTTGTTTGAGGGAATAAAAATGAAGAGAGAGGGAATGAAATGGCAGAAATGATGACAGAAAGTCAGGAAGCGCTGGTCCGGGCGGTGAAAGGTTTTGCGGCCGGCAGGGATGAAGTTTCATTTGAGAAGCTTTATAAACTGACGTACAAGAAGCTTTTTGCGTACATCCAGATGATGTCCAAGGACAAGGAAAAGACAGAGGATGTTCTGCAAAACGGCTATCTCATTTGTTACAGGAAAATTGATCAGCTTAGTGATCCCACTAAGTTCATGTCATGGATGAAGAATATCTGCTATCACGAGCTGGCGCACAGCTATGATGACAGGGTTACACTCCTTGCAAATACGCAGAGCGCGGATGAGGATGTGGATGTTTTCGATACCATCCGGGACGATAAGATGGAGATGCCTGAGAAAGCAGCAGAGGATGCGAACCTCAAGAAGCTCCTTCTGAAAAATATAAATATGCTTCCTGAGAAGCAGAGAATGGCGCTTATCGCTTTTTACTTCGAGGACAGATCCATAAAAGAGATTGCGGAGTCCATGGGTGCTCCTGAGAATACAGTCAAGACCTACCTTAACAGGGCCAGGAAAAGCATGAACGATTCCATGAAATCCTATGCGGATGCAAACGGACTCAAGCTCGTTCCTTTTGCAGTTGTTCCGTTTATGGCTATGCTCTTTGGCGAGCATGCAAGTGCTTGCGAACTGCTTGCAGGAACAGGAAGCGCTCTATGGAATAAGCTTAGACCGATGTTGTGGAAATGCGCAGCAAATGGCGCAGGAGCAGCAGGTGCTATGTCCGTAGGTCTTGGAATAAAAATAGCTACCTGCGGACTTATCGCCGTTTTAGTTGGCGGAAGCGTAGGAGCATTTGCTACCTATAAATATGTTGATAATAAGCGCAAGGCAGAACAGTCTGAACAATCCGATTTTGCAGAGAATCCCATGGATGATGCGAAAAAGATTATTCAGCTGGAAGAGGATCCGGTGCAAGTTGATGATACCGAGAATCCTTCTGACAGCGCAGATGGGGCAGAGGCTGAAAATAAAAAGACAGAAGAGAATGAAAAGCCGGAAGAAAATCAGATTCCCGATCCTCATGAAATATGGGGAGATACTGAGATAACAGAGTACTTTGACAGCAAGCTCGGCGTTCATTTCTACCTTCCCTCCGAGCTTAGTGTATCCCTTGAAAATCCCGAGTACTGGGCAGATGCCGGAGTGTTGGTTTATGTCACCGGTATGGGAATGAATAATGAGTATTTATTTGCCACAACCTATGCAACAAGAGAAGCGGCTGCCGGCGGTGATGCGGCAGTGGCGGATTACAGGCTCGTTTCTGACGCCGGTGGCAGGATATATGAACTGGGATTTATTTCCGAATATGAAGATCCCGAACCTACAAGTGCTGCGCTTTCATTCAGGGAGTCATACGCTGACAAAATTGCTGAGTCTGCGTACATTGATCCTAATGTAGAACCACGCTATATCAGTTTTTCGGTTGCAGACACAACCTGTGAAAAGAGCGACGGAAGTTATTGGTATGATCACCATGCACCGGACTGGCTCGAGGGAAGCCCTTCAGGAGTAAAAGAGTTAACCGTAGGCACAGATCTGCTTTCAGGAAGCTATTCTATCTATGGTACATTCGGCGCCGGATCAATAACTGTTACCGGTGCTGATGGCAGCGAAAAATACAGCTTCCATGACGATTTCAGCAATTGGGAGTCATGCGAAACCCTTGGGCACTGGCCGACAATAGTTGTAGAAGACGGCGATAAGATAAAACTTGATGCCGATGATGCTGACTGTTATGCGATCACTTTCTCGGATCACAAAGGTGCAGGGGCTACTGCGCAAGGAAATAGCCTTTCTGAGGATGAACTGAAGCAGAAGCTTGCTGATGCGGCGGGCGTTTCAATTTCCAACATAACCGACTTCGCATATAACGACTATGACAAAGATGGAATCTATGAAGCATTCGGACTGGTTGACCTTGGCAGTGAAGATTACGCACAGGCGGGGAGCCAAAGAGCCTGGTTTGTTAATCAGGATTATGCAGAATGTGTATACGAGTACGGAGACTTCATGTCGATAGCTCATGGAAGTGAAGAAGAGTACTTTGAGGGATATTATGAAGGGTACTCAAAGGGAGAAAAAGTATATAACTATTTTGAAACCGCGGATCGAATCTGGTTGGTTGTTGCCGTGTCATACGCTTCCGGAGAAGGACATGATTTCTTCTCTGTAAAGAACGGAAAACCATACGAGAGCAAGGTGACCTTTGATCAGGGAAGAGTTACATATAACTCCTTTAATGACAATCAGCTTATTGCATATGTGAATGAGTATGATGGGACATCGCATAAAAATGAGCAGACAGGAGAATTTGAGGATGGTGGCGGACATTCCTATAAACCATACTATTTCTTCTACGACCGTGCATCCGGTGATTTTAAGGAATACGGCGGAACAAAGATTTCAAGCCAGGAGCTCACTTCTATAGTTGGTTTTGATCTTTGCGGAGATCTTGAGAGTTCAGGACGCATTGTTGGAGATATCTTCAAAAGAAGTAACGGAATGGTTACCGTGAACTTTATTGATTTACCTGATTCCGGAGAACTGGCAGACGGATATTACTATAACCTGAATATTACCTATGATATGAATAAAAAGGCTTTTGTGGAAGAAGGAGCTAAAAAAGATATAAAAGGAAAGACATATTATGTAATGAGCGGAGACTACTCCGCGGCCTTCCTTCCTTAAATAGCCGTGTATTAACTATATGAACGGGAAACTCTAAGTGATACAATAAAAATTATTACATAAGAAAAGGGGACAAAATAATGGACGAAAAAATCGAGTTAAAACTCACAAAAGGCAACATTTTAAGATTTCTGAATGCATGTTTTATTTTGCTGTTTTTCATGCCAACCATGTTGGTATCCTGCAGCGGTGAGACAGTTAAAATCAGTGCAAGCAGGATCACCTTCGGTTTTGAGGTTTTGGGGCAAAAAATCGATGGACATATAGCGGGAATCCTTATGCTGATTCTTCCCATTGCATGTCTTGTACTGCTGTGCCTTGCTCAGACAAGAGCTAATAAGAAGACAATCATAGTAATCAAGGTTTTAAATTTTATCAATTTTATTGCATGGGTAAGCTATTTCAATGGAGTAGATAAAGAGGCAAAGGAAAATTACTGCGAGTCAGAGATGACAGGATGGATGATTCTTCTGATGCTGTTCATGGTGATACACTGTGTGATCACATTCATGTGTCTGTTCCAGTCAAACGCTTCACTTCAGCAGCAGATTGAGCTTGCAGCAACAGGCGGAAATCCTGCGCAGATGCAGTATAACGGCTTTGGATCAAAATCGAAATGTCCGACCTGTGGTGCGGATGTTAAGGGCGGTGACATGTTCTGTTTGAAGTGCGGAACCAAGCTTAAGAAGACATGCCCGACTTGCGGGGCTGAGATGGATGGCGATTCAAGATTCTGTTCAAAGTGCGGAACGGAAGTTACGGAATAATTTTGGGAGGATATTTAAAAATGGCATTTTTTGAAGAGTTAGGATCAAAGATTTCCAAGGGAAGTCAGGACGCGGTTCAGAAGACAAAGGATATGGCGAGTGTTGTTAACCTCACAAACGAGAACAACAGCCTCGATAAGAAAAATGTGACAATTAAGAATCAGATGGGCATCAGCCTTTATGATGCAATTTTTGAAAAGATGAGTCTCGAAGACACTGCTAATACGGAAAGTCCCGTGCAGCTTCCTGCAGAGCTGTGGTCAAACCTTTGCCAAATGGCAGCTGAGATAAAAAAGAATGAGCAGACAAAGCTCGATAACAATGAAAAAATCAGAGACCTCAAGGGGGAGAGACTCTGCCCTAAGTGCGGTAAGCTTCTTCCTAGGGAAGCTGCCTTTTGTACTGCCTGCGGCGAAAAACTTCCTATGCCTGAGCCGGCGCAGGCGCCTGTACCTGCAGGAAAGGTATGTCCGAACTGCGGCAAACAACTTAGCGATGATGCGGTTTTCTGCACTTCATGCGGAACACGTATAGAGGGAGAAGAGTAATTATGTTTTGCGCAAAGTGTGGAAATCAAATTGAGGACGGGGCTGCTTTTTGCCCCAAGTGCGGTGCGAAAATTTCAGGCAGCGACTATGCGAATGCGGCTTCCGGGCAGCCATGGAACCAGGCTCAGCCCGCGCAGCCTGACTTTATGGACAAAATAGAAAAAGAGTCAGCGAAGCAGAGAAACACCATAATAGGTATCGGAGTAGTAGCGGTACTGGCTGTTATCGCAGTGGTTTTCTTCTTTTCGGTAAGAAAACACACTATAAATCTGAATAAGTATGTAGAGATCACCTACTCAGGCTACAACACTTGTGGAACCGCTTCCTATACTATAGATAAGGATAAGTTCAACAAGGATTTCGGCAACAAGATCAAGTTTACGAAGAGCGGCAAAAAGTCTCTTATGAAGGACCTTGAAGGAGTACTTTCCGATAGCGAGCTTGATCAGGCAAAAAAGTATGCCGGAAATCTGGATAAGCTTCTCGAGCAGTTCGGATATACTCCGGCGCAGATGGTTTCCGAAAGCCTTTACGGATCTGTTGATAATAACAGAGGTCTTTCCAACGGAGACAAGGTCACCTTTACATGGAACATCTCCGATAGTGACAAAGAGCAGATGGAAAAATACCTGAATATCAAGCTTAAGTACAGCGATATTGATGGAAAGGTTAAGGGACTTGAGGATGCCACAACCTTTGATCCATTTGAAGGCATTACCGTGTCCTTCACAGGTATAGCACCCGATGGCCGCGCTGAATATACTCTCAATTCTTCAGGTGGTGAGTATAGCGCACTCTCATATAATTTTGACAAGACAGACGGGCTTAGTAACGGCGACGAGGTAACTCTTTCCGTCAGCTCATCCTATGGCAGTGATAACATGGACTACTTTGTGGAGAACTATGGGAAAATTCCGAGCCCTACAGAGAAGACCTACACTGTAGAAGGTCTGAGTTCCTATATAACAGCGATGAGTGAGCTTGATCAGGATACACTTGCCAAGATGAATGCGCAGGCACAGGATGCACTCAAGGCTCAGGCTGCTCAGAGCTGGAACAGTGAGGTGGTTAAGCTTCTTAGTGCGGATTATATCGGAGCATATTTCCTTGCGGAAAAGCCCGGTACAGAGATGTATGACAAGAACTATGTCAACCTTGTGTATAAGGTTAAGGCCAGTGTTTCAATACCCGAAGAGGGATATTATAATGAAATCAGCTTTTACTATTTCACCAGATTTAAGAATGTGATGAAGCTTGATGACGGAACACTCTCTTTTGATCTGAATAATTATGATACACCTTCCGACAGCTTCTCATTCGATACAGGCATAAACGACGGATGGTGGGGAACCTACAGCTACTCATTCCGCGGTTATGATAATACAGATACCATGTTCAACAAGCTCGTAACACAGTATGTTGAAAACTATTCATATGAGAGTACTGTAGCTGAATAATTTGATTTTATTTTATATGTAGAGGGAAAAAAGTATGTTTTGTAAATATTGCGGAGCACAGATTGATGATTCGGCAGCATTTTGTCCCAAGTGTGGGAAAAAACTGGCAGAGGCGTCTAATGACTTTTATATGGGAGATGGTCTGCAGAAGAAAAAGTCAAACCTGCCCTTGTTTGCTGCAGTTGTGACGCTTTTTCTGGTTCTTGGAATAGGAGCAGGTGTGCTGGCGGTTCTTCATTTTACAAAGAGTAAGGATGCTGCGCAGACTGAGGAGACAGCGGCAGAAGTAAACGGAGAGGAAGCAGATGACGGTCTTTTGTCAGCGCTTCCTTTGGGAGGAAATGATTCCGGAGAAGCCGGTGACGAGGCGGTTCAGGCAGACGGCCAGGAACAGACAGCTCAGGCTGAAGGCGAGGCTGCAGGATCAGGAAATGTCGACGATTTCCTTAAAGGTTCCGGTTCAGGTGATGCGACGGCTCAGCCTGCAGATACTGGTTTGCAGACAGATATAAACGCAGCTGCGGACTCCGGAATGGACGGCGCTGACCAGATGCCGAATAATGATTATATTCTTCCGGAAAGCAGCACAAGGCTTTACACAGAGAGCGAGCTTATGGGCTTTACAGCCGAGGAACTTCGAATTGCCAGAAACGAAATTTATGCAAGATATGGAAGACGCTTCCAGGATCCCGAGCTCCAGAGTTATTTTGATAGCAAAGCCTGGTATGTGGGACGTTTCGATCCCGATGAGTTCGATAAGTTCGGAAATGATATGCTCTCTGACATAGAGAAGAAAAATACTGATATAATAAAGAAGGTTGAAGATTTTAAATCTTAAGGATATTGCTTCATTGTAAAAACGAGTGGACTTTGATTTGAGGTGCGTATGACACGAGCTAACAGGTTATACAATGCAACGCTTTCAGAGAAAATAATAAGCTATATTCTGATCGCGATAGGTGCGACCATTGCGGCTTTTTCCATCGAGGATTTCCTTGCACCAAACAGGATCTTCGATGGCGGAATAGTCGGCGTATCCATGATCACAGCAAATTTCACGGGCTTTAAACTGAGTATTCTGACCTGGGTGTTAAACGTTCCGTTTCTGGTATTCGGCTGGAAGAAAAAGGGACACCATTTTGTAATAAGGTCCATCTATGCGATGACGGTATTTGCGATAGCTGTGGCCTTCTTTGAGACGACACCTGCAGTTACAGAGGACTATCTTCTTGCGGTGACGTTCGGTGGACTTATCCTCGGTGTTGGAGTCGGCATCATACTTCGGCATGGCGGCTGCCTCGATGGCACGGAGATTGTGGCTTCGATACTAAGCCACAAGATTCATATGTCCATCGGAAAACAGGTTCTGTGCTTTAATATTGTTTTGTACCTGATCGTAGGTTTCATTTACGGATGGAACAGAGGGCTTTACTCGATTCTTACTTACGTGCTTGTATCAGTCGTTATGACGAGAGTTGAGGAAGGCTTTGACGCGCAGAGAGCATGCCTTATTTTCACACATGATGATGTCGATGCGATAAAAAATCGTATCTATCAGGAGCTTGGAAGAACCTGTACCGAGTGGAATACCGAAGGATATATCGGCGGTGAGAACAAGGCCCTGTATGTTGTTGTCAGCCAGTATGAGCTTAGGCAGATCCGCGATATTCTCGCAGATTTTAACTGCTTTGCAACGATCAGTAATATAGATGAGATCATAGGTAAAAACGTCAAATTGACGCTTAGATAGAATGGAGTTTTTATGGCAAAAGTAGTATGGCAGCCGGGAAATATGCTCTATCCCATTCCTGCAGTGATGGTGAGCTGCGGGAGAGAAGGAGAAGTCCCGAATATCATAACTGCCGCATGGGTTGGGAATGTATGCAGCTCTCCGGCCATGCTTTCAATTTCTGTTAGAAAAGAGAGATACTCTTACGATATAATCAAGGAGACCGGTGAATTTGTGGTTAATCTGACAAACAAGGAACTCCTTAAAGCCACCGACTGGTGTGGTGTCAGATCGGGAAGAGACTACGATAAATTTAAGGAGATGAAACTTACTCCGCAAAAATCCAATAAGATAAGTGCGCCCGGTATTGCCGAGAGCCCTGTAAACATCGAGTGTAAGGTTAAGCAGATTCTTGAGCTCGGAAGCCATGACATGTTTGTTGCAGAGGTTATGTGTGTCGACGTGGACGATAAGTACATGGACGACAAGGGACGCTTTGACCTTGGTAAAGCTGACCTGATAACCTATTCTCATGGCGAGTATTTTGATCTTGGGAAAAAGCTTGGAAAGTTTGGCTACAGCGTAGCTAAAAAGCCTTACAATAAGAAAACTTCCGGCAAGAAGCCTTCCCAAAAGAAATCGAAGAAGAAAAAACAGTAGGGGGACTGAATGACATTCGAGTTTACAACACTTGTGTTTTTGGTGGGCACGCTGGTGCTCTTTTATCTGGCGCCTCCGAAACTAAGGCCGCCGGTGCTTGCACTGGTAAGTCTTTTTTATGTGGCACACCTCAGCAGATTTGCTGCGATGGTGCTGCTTGTAACTTCAGCATTTGTCTATGTTTTAGGCGCTATAATCCATAAAAAAAGAGAAGAAAACAGAAGGCTTGCAAAGGCGCTCACAGTAGTGGGAGTGCTTGTTTGCGTGCTTTCTCTGTCTGCTTTTAAGCTTGGAGATCTGCTTAGTTCAAGGGAAAAGCTCCCCGGAAGTCTTTCGTGGATGCTGCTGCCTCTTGGTTTTTCTTATTATATTTTCCAATCCATCAGTTTCATAGCTGATATAAATAAGGGAAAGGTGGAACATTTTCCAAATCCCATAGATTTTATAGTTTATCAGTCGCTTTACATGAAGTTTATCAGTGGTCCCATAGAGAGGGCCGAGGACTTCTTTTCGCAAAAAGAGAAGGCTGTGACCGGTAAATTTTTAAATGAGATGAACATTACCGGGGCTTTTTCATACATTCTTTACGGCTTTTGTTTAAAGCTGCTTCTTGCAAACAGATTTGCAAAATATACAGATATACTTATCGGAAATCCCGATTTTCATTCCAGAGGCGCTCTGATTGCGGGAAGCCTCATGTACACTTTGCAGATATATACAGATTTTGCAGGGTATTCCTCAATCGCAATCGGCTTTGCGAAACTCTTTGGAATTAAGCTGACACAGAATTTCAAGGCGCCTTACACAGCAAAGAGCATGTCGGATTTTTGGCGAAGATGGCATATCTCGCTCAGTAACTGGCTTAAGGATTACATCTATATCCCGCTTGGCGGAAACAGGAAGGGTGTTTTCAGAAAGCACTTGAATACAGTCATTGTATTTCTGGTATGCGGACTCTGGCACGGGAACGGTCTGAACTTTGTGGCCTGGGGACTTGCGCACGGCTTCCTTTCAGTTGTCGATGATATACTTGCAAGGCTCCACGTGTGGGATGCAAAGCTTATGCAGATCGTTAGAAGAGTGCTGACCTTCTGCAGTGTATCACTTGCGTGGGTGCTGTTTGGCTCGGGAAGCCTTAGCAGTGCGCTTCGCTACATAAAGTACATGTTCCTCGGAACAGAGATAGATTATTCGTGGGCAAAGGAGATGGAACTCCTTGAGATGAGCAGTTACCAGCTTTGGATAATGCTCATTGCCATAGCTGTCCTGATTGTGATGGATGTATTTTCAAGTGTTAAGAAAAAAGACCTTCCGGAACTTATAACCGAGAGAGCACTGCCTGTAAGACTTTTAGTGTTCTATGTTCTTCTGGTGCTTCTTCTTGTCTACGGAGTTTACGGCCCGAAGGAACAGGTAATCGGCTTTATGTACATGGATTTCTAAGCCAAAACACTTGGTGAAGTCTTTTTGAACTTAGTGTTTTGGCTTGTTCTGGCGAACGAAGTGAGAGCAGAACTTCCTTAAGGAGTTTTTATGAAAAAAATAATAACCTATGCAGCATTCTGCATCCTTTTTATCATAACCATGATAGGACTGGACAGGCTGCTTTCCGAAAAATCTATACACGGAATAAATCAGGCGAGGAGCTTTTATGCTCAGCCAAAGGATTCCATAGATGTGCTGATGCTTGGCTCAAGCCATATTCACTGCGACGTCAATACAGCGCTTTTGTGGGAAAAATATGGGATGGCCGCTTACGATTACAGCGCAGCAGAGCAGACTATGTGGCAGACCTATTACTACTTTAAGGAAGCTCTGAAAACCCAGAAGCCCAAGGTAGCTGTGATGGATTTTTACTCAGTCAGCCGCTATAAGGATGACTACCAGTACGACTTTTTATATGAAAATCTGCAGGGATTAAAGCCTTCGATAAATAAGCTCGCTCTCTTTGTGAGCAGCTGTGCGGTGGGGAGAATGGACGATTATTATCCGGACTTTTTCACCTATCATGGACGGTACGAGGATCTGACAAAGCAGGATTTTGACTACCTGCTCGGAAAAGAAAACCTTGCAAGCTTTAAGGGCTACACTCCCTACTGCGCGGTAAAGCCGCAGGTTCGACCTGTTCTTGAAGAGGTAGAGGCGCCGGGACTTACGGATAAGCAGAAAAAATATCTGGAAAAAATAATAGGTCTTGCAAAGAAAAATAATATCACAATGCTTTTTATTGTTGCTCCGTATATCATCGATGAAAAGGATTTACAGACCTATGAGGATATCGCTGAGATCGCAGAGCAGAACGGAATTGAGTTTCTTGACATGAATTATTCCTATGACGAGATAGGACTTGATTTTGATAAGGATTTCAACGACTATTCGCATCTTAACTATGAGGGCAGTTGTAAGTTTACGGAATATTTTGCCAGAGAACTGCTTGGCAGATATGGCGACAAGATAGCTGATCACAGAGGTGACAAGCGCTATGAGTCCTGGGATGAGAGTGTTAAGGTGACCGAGGAAATGCGCCTGGAGGCTATTGAGAAAAATCGCGAGAAAAAAGAATGAAAGAAGCCCTTGAGGTTGCTTTTAGGGCTAAAAACCTTTAAAATTAAAGTGTTTTAGTATTTGTTTTTTTTCTTTATGCAGAGGGTTACGTTTTGAAGGGGATTTTTTTCAAAAAGATTTGTAACACGGTAGTTGCTGTCAGCGTTATGGCGGCTGCCATAAATGTGAACATGGCGGATTCTTTATCCGTATGTGCACAGGAGGTGTCATCAGGGGATTCCTTTGAGATATCCGATAATTTTGCGACACTGTCCGAGAAGCCTGACGGAGCATCCGAAGACACCGGTGAAGAGGCTGCGGAATTATTTATAGTTCCCGAGCCCACACCGCTTTCCGAGACAGGTGAGAATGTGTCTTCTCTTACGGTGCAGGGTACACCTGATGCTACGTTTGTTTATGACGGAGCGGAGCATACCGTTACTGTGAGCCTTGCCGGATCGGCGAGTGACGATCAGGGCAATACCTACACCATAGAAGGCGCGGGCGGAGCAGCAACCGTTACGGTTACAGCTAAAAATGTGAAGGACAATAGCTTTGCAATTACTGACCTCACAGGAATTACCGTTACTACGAACGGGGCCACAGTGGTCACTCCTTCATCACTTACGGTTAATGCCGCTGTCATTACTAAGAAGGACGTCACGCTAAGGTCCATGAATCTTTTGAAAACCTATGACGGAAAGCCTTTGGAAAACGGCGAAACACCTCTTGCTGAGGAGACCGGATGGGCTGACGGAGAAGGTGCTTATTACTCCTTTACAGGCAGCAGGACTGCAATAGGAACCGGAATAAATGAGTTCACCATAACTCCAAAAGACGGAACTGATTTTGATAACTACAATATCACCAGAGTATTCGGAGATATTTCAGTTGTAGAGAGGACTGAAGATCAGAAGTACATAATTACCGTTGAGGCCGGCAGCAGCACTGTGAAGTACAACGGCAGTCAGCAGAGCGTATCAGGGTATGTCCTTGAAGGCAGAAGCAGTTCCGATTTTCAGGTAAACGGGACAGGAGATCCGTCCCAGGTTCTTACTGTTACTATAGGTGATTCGACTTTTAATGTAACAGGAATTGCAGCATCCGCTGCAGGCAAGAACGCCGGAGAGTATTCAGTGGATATCACCGGTTCACCTGTTGTAAGGGATGCGGAAGGCAGTGATGTAACAAGCCAGTTCCGATTCGAGTTTAAGCCCGGAAAGCTCACCATAGAGAAAAGGTATGTGGTACTTACTTCTGCAAGTGCAAAGAAAAAGTACAATAATAAGACCTTAAAGAAGCACAAGGTTACTGTATCGGGTGACGGTTTTGCCGAGGGCGAAGGCGCAACCTATGAGTTTACCGGTAAGCAGAAGGAAATAGGCGAGAGTTACAACTACTTTACTTATAAGCTTAATGACGGCACGCTTGCCGATAATTATGACATAGAAAAGGTTCCCGGAGTTCTGAAGGTTAAAAAGCCCGATGATGTGGCTATAAACGAGGAACCTAAGTATTACGATGACGATGATAACGACAGTACTTCTTCCGAAGATACAAGTAGTTCGGGGGAGGCGCAGAATACCGCAAGTAATGCACAAAGCGCTCCTGCAAGTGGACAGAGTGCATCAGGCGAGCAGGCCGGGGCAAATATAAATCCTGCTGAAGCTGCTCCCGCGGATACCGCTAATGCGGGTGTGAACGACCCGAATGTTCTCGGAGCTAAGAGAGGCTCGGTAACTGTCGATATCGCCAATCCCACAAATACCGGGAATAAGAAGAACGTTCTTGGAGCAAGAAGAGGTGCCACGGACGACAGCACCGGTATGGAAAGGCATATAATAGTATTTGCAGCTGCGGTTGTACTGATGGCAGCTCTAAAAATAAAAAGGGACAAGAGACTTAAAAATGACTGATTCAGAATCACGTATTTATGGAAAAAATTTAATCTGTGTATGTGTTAATGAGGCATCCGAGAGAGATATAAACGGAGTTCTATGGACACCCTACGAGGAGGAACCGCTCACCTTTAACAGCGGCTATGAGATGATCATGCTGATGGACAGGCTCTATGATAACTGGGATTTCCCTCAGCGCACGACCTCCTACAGAACCTTCGGACAGAAGGATAAGACGAGGGATTATCACAATCCCAATTCTATAAGGAAGAGAGAGCCGATAAGAAGCCTTAAGACCTACAGAGGTGAGAAGGCAACATTCCTTGTACAGGTGAAATTCAGACAGAACAGTTCCTGGCAGGGGCAGGTACTTTGGTCTGAGAAGAAAAAGACTGTACATTTCAGAAGTACGCTCGAGCTGCTTAAACTTATGAACAGCGCACTTGAGCAGGGCAATTTATCAGAAGAGTAATGAAAAAAGTCCGGGAGGCTGTTGCTTTTCGGACTTTCTTATGCATACCCTTTTAGCAGGTTTGATATGAATAAAAAACAGTTGGCACTTGAGGTCATAGAGAGACTGAAAAAAGAATATCCCGATGCGGACTGCACCCTTGATTACAGCGAAGCCTGGCAGCTTCTTGTGAGCGTAAGGCTTGCTGCGCAGTGTACAGATGCCAGAGTCGATCAGACTACACCTCTTTTATATGCAAAATTCCCGACAGTGGAGGCTCTTGCAGCTGCGGATCCTGATGAGATAGAAGAGATAGTTCGTCCCTGCGGACTCGGCAAGTCCAAGGCAAGGGATATCAGTGCGTGTATGAAGGTTCTTCACGAGAAGTATAACGACAACGTGCCGGACAATATGGAGGAGCTCCTTGCACTTCCCGGAGTAGGCAGAAAGAGTGCTAACCTTGTGCTCGGGGATGTTTTCGGAAAACCGGCGATTGTCACGGATACTCATTGCATAAGGCTTTCCAACATGATAGGCCTGGTGAATGACATAAAGGATCCTGCCAAGGTTGAGAAAGAACTGTGGAAAATCGTACCTCCCGAAGAGGGCAACAGCCTTTGCCACAGATTTGTTTGGCACGGAAGGGCAGTCTGCATTGCCAGAAGACCGCAGTGTACATCCTGTTGTCTTAAGGATATCTGTAAATACGGAAAAAAGATTTAGGAGCATGATTTATGCTGATAAGTAAGCTATTTATTGAGTTTATGATATACAGCTTCGTTGGATGGATATATGAGTGTATCTACTGCACAGTCAAGGAAGGACACTGGAGAAACAGAGGGTTTCTCTTTGGGCCCTTGTGTCCGATTTATGGTACAGGTGCTGTAGCGTGTGAAGTGGTATTCGGGTATCTTCCCTTTTTCAGAGGAATACCCTACAACATGATTCCTCTCTGGAAAATATTCGTGATCTGCGCACTTGGAAGTGTCGTGCTTGAATACAGCACCTCATATTTTCTCGAGAAGAGATTCCACGCAGTCTGGTGGGAATACAATGATATTCCGCTCAACATCAACGGACGTGTATGCGTTCCGGCAACCTTGGGCTTTGGAGTAGCCGGAATACTTGTTACAAGATTTGTTCTTCCGTTTTCGGAAAACATAAAGGCTATGATTCATCCATTTGTTGCAGAGATTGTGGCGCTTTTACTTATGGCTTATCTCGCGGCGGACCTTGTGCTTACGGTTTCGAGTTTGATACATCTTTTGGATATCGTAGAAGGCGCTATGGCTCAGTTTGATGATAAGATGGAGGGTGTCTATATGACGGCTGCATCAACTCCCGCCAAGGCCAAGGAAGCAATATCTACGGTTCCGCAAAGAGCGATGGAAGCTATTTCCACAGCGGCAGAATCGTTGGACTTCAGACAGAAGTATCTGCTTAACAATATTAAGAATTTCAGGTTCAAGAGACCGGTACTTCGCGGCGGAAAGAGCCTCAATACAGAAAGAATGTCAGAGTTCTATAAAGGACTTCAGGATAGAATAAGAACAGGAAAATAAGAAGGTAGTAAGTTATGAAAAAAACAGTAAAAGGATTGACGGATTTTATTAAGAAAAGTCCCACCGCTTTTCATGCGGTAGCAGAGCTTAAGGAGAGACTTCTTTCAGACGGTTTTACTGAGCTGTCCGAGAATGAAAAGTGGAAGCTTAAAAAAGGCGGAAAATATTTTGTGACAAGAAGCGAATCTTCCATTATTTCATTCAAACTTCCAAAGAGCGATTACAAGGGCTTTTACATGATCGCAAGTCACAGCGATTCACCCTCCTTCAAGATCAAGGAGAATCCCGAGATCGATGCAGTCGGAGCTTATGTCACTCTCAATGTTGAAAAGTATGGCGGAATGCTCTGTGCGCCTTGGTTTGACAGACCGCTCTCCGTTGCGGGACGAGTTATGGTAAGAAAATCAGCAGGTTCCATAGGCGTGGAATCAAAGCTTGTGAATGTTGATAAGGATCTTGTGATGCTTCCTTCTCTTGCAATCCACATGGACAGAGAAGCAAACGATGGTCACAAATTCAATGCACAAAAGGACATGCTTCCGATTTTCGGAGATGAAAAGAGCAAGGACAAGTTCATGTCTGTAATTGCAAAGGCAGCAGGCGTTAAGGAGAAGGATATCGTATCGCACGATCTTTTCCTCTATAACAGAGTAGAGCCCAGTGTCTGGGGAGCTTCCGAGGAGTATGTATCAGCCGGAAGACTTGATGATCTTGAGTGCTGTTATGGTTCTTTTGAAGGATTTATGAGCGCTGAGAACAAAAAGAATGTTATAATGCATGTTGTATATGATAACGAGGAGGTTGGAAGTACCACAAGACAAGGTGCAGCTTCCACATTCCTCAAGGATACTCTTGAAAGGATAAATGACAGCTTTTCAAAGACAAGAGAGGATTATCTTGTTTCTATAGCAAACAGCTTCATGGTATCTGCGGACAACGCGCATGCGGTTCATCCCAATTATGCGGAGAAAGCGGATCCGGTCAACAGACCTCAGATGAACAAGGGTATCGTAATTAAGTACAATGCAAATCAGAAGTATACAACGGATGCGGTATCCGGAGCTATTTGCAAGATGGTTTGCGAAAAGGCAAAGGTTCCTTATCAGACCTTTACCAACAGATCCGATGTGGCAGGAGGTTCAACTCTCGGCAATATTTCGGGTACACAGGTTGCGGTCAGAACAGTGGACATAGGTATGGCGCAGCTAGCTATGCATTCTCCCTATGAGACGGCAGGCGTACTTGATGTGGATTACCTCATTGGATTTTCAAGGACATTTTTTGAGAACGGAGATTTTTAATGGGCATTTTTAATTTTTTAGGTGGTAAGAAAAATAAAGAAGAGGAAGAGGCACTCTTAGAGCAGCAGGAAGCTGAGAGAAAAGAGCAGGCGATTTCCGAGCTTAAGGAAAAGCATAAGGAGCTCGGATGGCCGACTCCCGGAAAGCTCAACCCCGTAAAGACAGAGGGAATGGAAGAGGTTTCCTTCGAGGATCCTCTTACCGATGAGCGAAAGGATGAGATCGGAGAGCTTGTATATGAAGAGAATTTAAACCCCGAGACCATAAAGTTCTTCTCTCTTCAGGAGCTTTTATTCCTTCTGACTGTGCAGGAGAAATTCAATAAGGTTGCTCCTCTTCCGGGCTACGAGGCAAATCACAGGAAAGTTTACAACGAGATACTCGGAAGAGTCCGCGATGCGAGAACTCTGTATGTTCTTTTTGATAAGACTACAGGCTATCCCTTCATTGATCACGGTTACATAAACATCTATTCAAGTGAAGAGTACGCTGAGGAAGCTGTAAAAGTATTTGCAAAGCAGTTCAGACAGCTAGCCGTTCGTCCCTGCAAGGCAGACAATGAAGCCGAGTCAGCCAGCGAGAGAAGAACCTTCTTCGATTATCTGTACTATCTCGGAATCGAGAATTTTATCGTGGATAACGGCTATTACAGAGCACACTTTAAGAGAAACGAGATTGTTGCAGCACCCGATGACTGGGGCGGAAACGGTGACAAATCACCCAAGAACCCTGCGCTTGTATTTGCGATCCTTGATTTCCTCGGAGAGGCGAGATGGCCCGTTAAGTATGAAAAGAGAGAAGAAGTACTTAAGGCCAAGGAGATGCGCATGGCTACAGCAGCGCAGGCTGCTAAGTACATTGTTCCCATGCAGCATGAGGGACCTGTCGAGGTGCTTGATGACGGAAGATTCAAGTTTACAGCAGATACTAAGATTCGTTTCCCTGAGATCAAGAGTACTGATGAAAAGCACTTCCTTCCGGTTTTCACTGACGGAATCGAGTTTTCAAAGATGTTCAGAAACACCGAATACAGAGGAGCTGTATTTGGGTTTGCAGATATTCTCAAGTTTGTGGGAGATAAGGCCGGAGTTATTATCAATCCCGCCGGCGAGAAGATAATGATCCCGAGAGAGAGAATGCTTGCGCTTCACCTTGTGGGCCAGGCTGCAGAAGCTAAGAAGGGCGGCAGTAAGCCCGCAAAGAAAAAGCTTTCCGAGACAGAGGCAGCTATCCAGTCTGCTATGAGCGGAAAGGGAATAGCTTCGAAAAACACTGACGAAGAGCAAGACTAATATGTACCTTGAAGGTACGAATTGTGGTATCATGTATATAACTTAATTTTGCTTGATTCTTTACAGAACATGGAGGGGTGTTATGTTTGATCGAATCATGGGAAAATATCTGCTTGAGAAGGGCAGACTTACCAAAGAGCAGTTGTCTGCAGTTTACCAGATTCATGAGTCAAAGCGAGCAAAGCTCGGGGTTATAGCAGTAAGTGAGAAGCTTATGACTGTTGCTCAGGCTGAGGAGATTAACGCTCTTCAGGCGACAATGGATAAACGTTTCGGCGATCTTGCGGTGGAGAGAGGTTATCTGACCGAGATGCAGCTTGGATATCTTCTTTCTCTTCAGGGCAACGAGTTTCTTACCTTCACGTCGGCGCTTGTGGAGAAAGGACATATGACGCTTGAGGATGTTGATGCTATTTTGAAAGAGTATCAGCAGGAAAAGCAGATGTCGGATGAACAGATGACAGCGCTTAAGAATTGTGATGTCGATTTCATTGTACCGATTTTTACAGGTACGGATGATACCGAATATAATGATATTTTCAGATATGGAATAAAGAATATCTACAGGCTTGTGGATGCTCATCTTGCAATAGATAATGCATATACTGCCGGGAATGTTAAGGGTGAGTGCATTGCTTACCAGGTATTCTCCGGCGATATCAGTGCTACGGTGGCGCTTGTCGGGAAAAATGAGGAACTTCAGAAAATGGCGAAGGGCTATACCAAGGAGGAATTCATTGAGACCGAGGAAGATGCGCTTGATGCAATGTGTGAGCTGATCAATTGTATAAATGGTTTGTATGCTACCGACAGAAGTAAAAAGGGCAAGAAGATTGATCTTGATCCGCCTTACTTTATAACAAAGTTTGGTGAGATTGCGGGAGACCAGTTCAGAGTTATGCCGGTTTACTGCTGCGGTGCACAGGGACTTCTTGTTGTTGCGTTAGGCGGTAATGTTACTGTTAAGTAATGTTTTATAGAGGAGAGGGGCTATGGCAAACATTCTTATAGTTGATGATTCCAGAACATCCAGACGTGTTTTAAAGGATATGCTTGAGAGAAACGGGCATGTTGTTGTTGCTGAAGCTACGAATGGGCAGGAAGGGTTTAACGACTACGGCAAATACAATCCCGACATTGTTACGATGGATATTACCATGCCGGTTATGGATGGTATTGAGGGCTTGAAGCTGATCCACAAGTCATACCCGGATGCAAAGGTTGTTATGATTACTGCCGCAGGGCAGAATGAAAAGGTCAAAGAGTCGCTGGAGAATGGCGCGATTGAGTTTATCACCAAACCTCTTGATGAGGATAAGGTGATAGCAGCGATTGATAAAGTGATGAAAAAATAATTGCTTTAGATCAATACCGGAAATGAGGAATTATGTTTAATGATATTAAGATAGGTCCTGTTACATTACACATGTACGGCCTTATGATAGCTGTAGGATTTCTTGCAGCGCTCATGATTGTACTGAAAAGGGGAAAAAAGAAGGGCCTGTCTGAAGATACAATTTATGGTATTTTCTACTGCGCAATTATCGGAGGCCTGCTTGGATGCAGGCTTCTGTTTTATATTGTGGAATTCCCGAATATACTCAAAAATCCTTCTATACTATGGGATTTTGCAAACGGCTATGTCGTATACGGAGGAATAATCGGAGGAACCCTAACCAGCCTTATCTATGTGAAAACAAGGCACGAGGAATTCTTAAGATACTTTGATGTGGTAATGCCGGCTGTTGCGATTGCACAGGGCTTTGGAAGAATCGGATGCTTCTGCGCTGGCTGCTGCTATGGCGCAGAGACCACAAGTCCGTTTCATGTAGTGTTTACACACTCGGACTTTGCACCCAACGGAGTACAGCTGATTCCTACACAGCTTATGTCCTCCGCCGGCGATTTCCTTATAGGTCTTTTCCTTATATGGTATTCCGGCAAGACTGATGTAAAGGGAAGAACGGCATCGATGTACCTTATCCTTTACGGTGTCGGAAGATTTATCATCGAATTTTTCCGCGCAGATTACAGAGGAAGTCTTGGAGTATTTTCAACCTCCCAGATTATCTCCTTCGTAATCGTTGCGATTGGAGCAGGCATGTACGCCCTCGCTCCCAAACTGGAGATGCGGTTTTAAATTAAATCCATCCCCCATCAATAGTAATAACTTGTCCCGTCATATACTTTGGCGCAGTAGCAAGGTTAACCGCAAGTTCAGCGACTTCTTCCGGTTTCCCGAGCCTGTCCGCAGGTATCTCCGAGGCAAGATCCATAAGCTCCTCCTCTGACAGATGGGAGGAATTCATCTCGGTATCAATTACTCCGCAGGAGATTGCATTTACCGGAATATTGCTGGGAGCAAGCTCCTTGGCAAGTGCTTTTGTGAAGGAATTGACGCCTCCCTTAGAGGCTGAATACGCAACTTCGCAGGAAGCACCGACATTTCCCCATACGGAAGAAATATTTATTATGCGACCTTCGCCGCTCTGCAGCATGTGCGGAACGGCGTTTTTACATATATAAAATACAGAATCAAGATTGGTACCTATGATATCGTGCCACTCATCCGAGGTCATATCGGTCAGAAGACCATACCAGGCAATCCCTGCATTGTTAACAACAATCTGAGGGAAGCCGATCTTCATGGTATTCATTTTTTCAAACATTAAGCTTACGCTTTTTTCATCCGAGACATCACAGCAAAATGTTTCCGCGATGATCCCGCATGTCGAAGCAAGAGAATCGGCGAAAGCGGTAAGTGAATCTATATTGTTTTTACAGCAAAGGAAGAGATTATAGCCCTCTTTTGCGAAAGCTTCGGCTATGGCTTTTCCTATTCCTCTTGAAGCACCTGTGATAAGCACAGTACCTTTATTTGAATGCATGGCAGTCTCCTAAAATCATTTTTTTATATAATAACACAAAAAGGTATTTACAAATTTAGGAGATGGTATTATTATTTGGATAAACAAAAGATTGTACACAATGTAATTGCAAAATATTTATAGGAGGCTTTTAACATGAAAGATCTTATTATCATAGGTTCGGGCCCGGCAGGCCTTTCAGCAGCAGTTTATGCAAAGAGAGCAGGACTTGATACTCTCGTTATTGAAAAAGATCCCGTATCGGGCGGACAGATTTTAATTACATATGAAGTAGATAATTACCTGGGACTTCCCGGAATCAACGGTTTTGATATGGGAATGAAGTTCCGCGAGCATGCCGATAAGCTCGGAGTTGAGTTCGCTGAAGGATGTGTTTCTTCTATATTAATGGAAAAAGAAGGCACCGATACCCAGGCACCTGTTTTCAAAGTTGTTACGGATCTCGGTGAATATGAAACAAAGTCTGTAATTCTTGCAACAGGAGCTTCTCATAATAAGCTTGGTATCAAGGGAGAAGAGGAGTTCACCGGAAGAGGCGTATCTTACTGCGCAACCTGCGATGGCGCATTTTTCAGAAATAAGGTAGCTGTTGTTAATGGCGGCGGAGATGTTGCAGTTGAGGATGCTATTTTCCTGGCAAGAGGCTGCAGCAAGGTTTATCTGGTGCACAGAAGAGATGAGCTTAGGGCTGCCAAGATCCTTCAGGATGAGCTTCTGGCACTTCCCAATGTTGAAGTTATTTGGGACAGCGTTATCGAAGAAGTTAAGGGAGACAACAAAGTTACTGCGGTTTCCGTTAAGAATGTTAAGACAGGTGAAACACAGGATGTTGCCACTGATGCATTATTTGTTGCAATCGGTATCCATCCGCTTACAGAGAGCTTCAGCGGCCTCTGCGATATGGATGAGAGCGGATATATAATTGCCGATGAGAGCGGTGCTACTTCAACACCCGGTATTTTTGTGGCAGGCGACTCCAGGAAGAAGCGCCTTCGCCAGATTGTTACCGCTGTTGCAGACGGTGCAAATGCCGTTACATCGGTTCAGGATTTCTTTGTGGGTAAAAAGTAAGGAAAATATTATTTGGGAAAAGTTTTCCAAGCCGCTAGTTTATTACCTAAAAAGGAAACTGATTCGGTCAATTTACAATTTCTTGTATCTGGAAAAAAATTATCCACAATATATTGAAATTCCCGCAAGCCGCATGGATACTGGGCTTGCTGGCGTTTTAAATTGAGTTAATAGATTCGTCAATTTGAAAAATGGCTTATTTAAGCCTTGCAATTTTACGCGAAAATGTTTAAGAAAGGTTGACAAATCGAACGAGACAGAGTATATTGTTAAAAGATGTAACAAATTTGTAACAAATTTTGGAGGTTTGTTTTGCGAAAGACTAGAATGCAGCTTATAGCGATGGGGGTCGCTGCAGCCGTAACAGTTGGAGGAACTGGTATGAATGCTAGCGCTTCGTCATCTAAGGTGACAAATGTACTGCCTTCCGCAGGAATAAGCTATGCGCTTACAGGAGATTCAGTATCTCTCTCTAATCTCGCTGATGAGAATTCGGATGAAGCAGCAGAGCCCGATATTCAGGAATCTGCTGTTACTATAACAGAAACTACTCCTCTTGCATCAACTTTGCAGGAGAATATCCTTAATGATATTCAGAAGGCTACAGGTGCCACAATTCCCGCAGAGGAGCCCGGAACAGGTACAGAGGACAACTCTGAGGAAGAGATGACAGCTGAGGAGAAGGAAGAGGAGCGTTTTAAGTCCCTCGTAATTGCTAACGTTAATGATTATGTTAATGTTCGTGATAACCCGAGTGAAGAAGATGGCGAGATCATCGGTAAACTTTACGATGATTCCGTTGGTACTTTTATTGAAGAAGTAGACGGCTGGTACAAGATTAAGTCCGGTCGTGTTGAAGGATATGTTAAAGCTGAGTACTGTGTAACAGGTGAAGACGCTGTTGAACTTGCTAAGGAAGTTGGTAAGCGAATCGCTACAGTTACAACTACTACTCTTAAAGTTAGAAGTGGCCCCAGCACTGATGATGAAGTGCTTGGTCTTGTTCCTATCGAGGACGAACTTGTTGTAACCGAAGAGCTTGATGGCTGGGTTAAGGTCAGCATCGAGGAAGGTGAAGGTTATGTATCAATGGATTATGTAGAGCTTTCTACAGAGTTCGTTGAGGCTGAGTCCAAGGAAGAAGAGGAAGCTCGTCTTAAGAAGGAAGAGGAGGCTCGTAAGGCTGCTCTTGCTCAGGCTAAGAAGAATACTAAGAGTTCTTCATCCAATGATGGCGGAAGCTCTAAGAGCTACAATTCAGCTGCAAGCTACACAACACAGTCAAGTTCAATCGGATCTGCAGTTGCATCTTATGCACAGCAGTTCGTTGGTAATCCGTATGTATATGGTGGAACCAGTCTTACAAACGGTGCAGACTGCTCAGGTTTCGTTATGAGTGTATATGCTAACTTCGGCGTTAGCCTTCCTCACTCAAGTGGTGCGGACAGAAGTGTCGGCGCAGCAGTTGATGGTCTTGGAAATGCACAGCCCGGTGATATTGTATGTTACTCAGGTCACGTAGGTATCTACATTGGTGGCGGACAGATCGTACATGCTTCATCAGCTAAGACAGGTATCAAGATTTCAAACGCAAGCTACAGACAGGTTCTTTCAGTAAGAAGAATCTTCTAAAACATAAAAACAGAATTTCAAATACCGGTGGAATCATCCACCGGTATTTTTTTTGCCTTCCCTTTCCTTTGGGGGCACACGACACAAAGGAAAAAGCTTTGGCAGTAACGGCTCCGCAAAAATAGATACCGACAAAGCAATAAATGAGTTGAAGGATATACGAGCTATTGTTATATACTATAGTGAGCGATGAAAGGATAGTACCTTTTGTATCGCAATATCTTTTGAGTTTGGAAAGGAATGTGGTTTCTATGTGGGCACAATGCTGGCTTGATTATAAAGAAGATAAAGACCGGGTGGCCGGTTTTGATAAATATTTCGAAGGAGTGTATCTGCCATCTGAGACTGATGCGGCAGCTGCTTTTGAAGAGATAAAAAGAGCTGCGGATATCTGGTTTGGAAAAACAGTAAAAACTTCAGAAGAAGAGTCTGCGGGTATTGTTCTTAAGATTATTTCCGCAGATGAATTCCTTGGTTATGTGGAAAACGAGGGCACAGAACTTCAGAAAAAGAGTGCGGAAGATTCTGATATTTTAAGAGATTCTTATAGAATATCAAGAAGTGAGGATAAACTCGTCATAGAGGCTACAGCGAGAGAAGGACTTATCTTTGGTGCTTTTCGTCTGCTGGAGCTTATTAGACTTGGGAAGATAGATGAAGGAAGGCGCGTTACAGAGGTCCCGTCCAACCCCATCCGAATGCTTGATCACTGGGATAATATGGATGGCTCCATTGAGAGAGGATACTCAGGCAATTCATTTTTCTATGAAAAAAATGAGATCATAATAGATGACAGGACAAGAGACTATGCCCGTCTTCTTGCATCAATGGGTATAAATGCCGTTGCGATCAATAACGTTAATGTTAAGGATGCTGCTACTGAGCTCATCGGAGACAGATATATTGCGAAGGTTAAGGAGCTTTCGGATCTCTTTAATTCTTACGGCGTAAAGATGTATGTGTGTATCAATTTTGCAAGCCCTATAGATACTCCTATAGGCTCAGCTGATCCCTTAAAGCCCGAGGTTCAGGAGTGGTGGAACAAGAAGGCTAAGGAAGTGTATGAGAAGGCTCCTACGCTTGGTGGATTCCTTGTTAAAGCTGATTCTGAGGGCAGACCCGGTCCCATGACCTATGGAAGAACTCAGGCCGACGGTGCTAACATGCTCGCGAAGGCTTTGGCTCCCTTTGGTGCTACGGTCATCTGGAGATGCTTTGTTTACAACTGCCAGCAGGACTGGAGAGATCTGACTGTAGATCGTGCCAAGGCAGGGTATGACTACTTTAGTCAATTGGATGGCGGTTTCGCTGATAACGTCATTTTGCAGATAAAAAACGGACCGATGGATTTCCAGGTAAGAGAACCTGTATCTCCACTTTTCGGCGGGTTATCAAAGACACGCCAGATGCTGGAGGTTCAGATTGCACAGGAGTACACCGGCCATCAGATAGATCTGTGTTATCTTATGCCCTGGTTCAAGGAGATACTCTCTTTTGATACATACCTTCCTGATGTGAAAGACTCCACTGTTGCGGGCATAATAAGCGGAAGAGCGGATAAGGCGCTTCGCGGCGGAATGGTAGCCGTAACAAATACGGGTAATGATGAGAACTGGACAGGAAATGATCTTGCAGCAGCAAACTTGTACGGCTTCGGACGCCTTGCATGGAATACGGAGCTTTCAGCTGAGGAGATTGTGGCAGAGTGGACAGCCCTTACTTATCCTATGCTTAAGGATGAAGACAAGAAGGTTATCTGCGAGCTTGAACTTGGCTCCTGGAGAACTTATGAGAATTATACATCGCCTCTTGGCATCGGCTGGATGGTAACACCTCATGACCATTACGGTCCCAGTGTCGAAGGTTATGAATATGACAGATGGGGAACCTATCACCGTGCAGACTGGCAGGGAATAGGCGTAGAGCGTGGACCTGAGGGTACCGGCTATGCACTTCAGTACAGATCTCCCAACAAGGAGAATTTCTCTAAGCCGGAGACTACCCCCGAAGAACTCTTGCTGTTTTTCCATAAGACACCCTATAAACACGTCTTAAAGTCAGGAAAAACGGTTATTCAGCATATCTACGATACACACTTTGAGGGCTACGAAGAAGCTCTTGCAATGCAGAAAAAGTGGCAGAGTCTTGAAGGTAAAGTGCCTGCACGCGTTTTTGATAATGTATCCGAGAGATTTGAGAGACAGGTCAGAAATGCACGTGAATGGTGCGACATCGTGAACAGTTACTTCTTCCGCAGATGCGGAATCCCTGATGAGAAGGGAAGAAAAATATACTAAAATCAAAAATCCCCCGGCTTTGCCGGGGGATTTATAAGTTTTCTCAAACTTCTGGCTCGATTAAGCCATATGTATTTCCTTTTCTCTTATAGACTACATTTGGCTGGTCTGTCTCAGCGTTTATGAATACGAAGAAGCTGTGTCCCAGAAGCTCCATCTGAATAGCTGCGTCCTCAACGTACATGGGCTTAAGATCAAACTTCTTTACACGCTCGATTCTGATTTCCTCATCATCGAAATCATCATTTTCAATGTATTCCTTCTTGAAATTACTGATCTCAGTCTGATGCTTGTTAACGAGTTTGCTTCTGTATTTTTTGAGCTGACGTTCTATGATCTCCTCCACAAGATCTATTGAAACGTACATGTCGTTACTGACTTGCTCGGATCTGATGATCTTACCCTTGACGGGAATGGTAACTTCGATCTTATGGCGATCCTTGTCAGCGGTTAATGTTACATTGATGTTGGTTTCCGGGGTGAAGTACTTTTCAAGCTTTCCGATTTTTTCCTCCACGGCGGATCTCAGTCCGGGTGTTACATCGATGTTTTTTCCAATAATAGTGAATTTCATGCGATCATCCCCTTTGCAGTGTATTATGGGTTAGAATTCTGTCAGACAAAATCCTAAATTTATAAACAAATTATAGCATTCTTACAATCGAATGTGCAATTTAATAAAAGATAGTTTACAAATCTTTAATTTTTGTGGATGTCGCACAAAAAATATGTTCGCTTCAAAATTGTGTAAACCTGATTTTTAATGTGGATAAATGTGGATGGTGTGGATAACTTCGTGTATAAGTCGAAAAATAGGCATTTCAATTTCAAAAATTGTGGATAACTTTTTAAGACTTTCTTAAATTTAATCCAATATTTTATATTGACTTTTAGATTTATGGGCAAATAGAACATCTTAACAAAAAATTTACAAAAAAAGAGTGTATTGTCTGTCCTTTTCCTTGCATAGAAAATCGCATGCATGCTATAATATATTCGTTGTGACAAAAAAATAACAAGCAACAAAAAATACAATTAAATGCGGACAAAATAGTCCCGAAACGGAGGTATCATCTATGGCACAGAAGGTAGTATTAGCAGGTGCTTGCAGAACTGCTATCGGTAAAATGGGCGGCGCCCTTTCAAACACACCGGCTGCAGATCTTGGTTCAATTGTTATTAAGGAAGCTCTTAACAGAGCAGGAGTTAAACCGGAGCAGGTTGACGAGGTACTTATGGGATGTGTTATCCAGGCTGGTCTTGGCCAGAACGTAGCTCGCCAGGCTTCAATCAAGGCAGGTCTTCCTGTTGAGGTACCGGCTGTTACTATCAATGTTGTTTGCGGTTCAGGTCTTAACTGCGTAAACATGGCAGCTGAGAAGATTTTATCAGGTGATGCTGATATCGTTGTTGCAGGTGGTATGGAGAACATGTCAATGGCTCCTTTCGCACTTGACAAGGCTCGTTTCGGTTATCGTATGAATAACGGCGTATTAAAGGATTGCATGGTAAATGATGCTCTTTGGGATGCATTCAATGATTACCACATGATCCAGACTGCTGATAACGTAGCAGAGCAGTGGAAGCTTACAAGAGAAGAGCTCGATGAGTTCGCACTTAACAGCCAGCAGAAGACTGAGGCAGCTCAGAAGGCTGGTAAGTTCAAGGATGAGATCGTTCCTGTAGAAGTTAAGGTTAAGAAGGACACAGTTGTATTTGATACAGATGAAGGCCCTCGTCCGGGATCTACAATGGAAGGTCTTGCAAAGCTTCGTCCTATCAACAAGGATGGCGTTACAACAGCAGGTAATGCTTCAGGTATCAACGACGGCGCAGCAGCTATCGTTGTTATGAGCGAAGAGAAGGCTAAGGAGCTCGGCGTTAAGCCTATGGCTACTTGGGTAGCAGGAGCTCTTGGCGGTGTTGATCCTTCTATCATGGGTGTTGGCCCTGTAGCAGCTACAAAGAAGGTTCTTGCTCGCACAGGTCTTACAATTGATGATATCGATATTTATGAGGCAAACGAGGCTTTCGCAGCTCAGTCTGTAGCTGTTGGAAAGGATCTTAATTTTGACCTTTCAAAGCTTAACGTTAACGGTGGTGCAATTGCACTCGGACACCCTGTTGGAGCATCAGGATGCCGTATTCTTGTTACTCTTCTTCATGAGATGCAGAGATCTGACAAGAAGCGTGGTCTTGCTACTCTTTGCATCGGTGGCGGCATGGGTTGTGCAACTATCGTTGAGAGAGACTAATTAAATGCTAAAAGGAAACGGATTTTTCCGTTTCCTTTTTATACGAAAAAAGAATTTACGGTATTTAGGCAGGCTTAAGGTTCTGCTGATATACCTAAATTATAGAAACGAACAAGGAGGCAAAGAAAATGGGATTTGTAAATGTTGAAGTTAAGGACAAAATCGCTGTTCTTACAATCAACCGTCCTGAAGCACTCAATGCTCTTAACAGCCAGGTTCTTGATGACCTTAATGCTGCTCTTGATAGCATTGATGTGAACACAGTAAGAGCTCTCGTTCTTACAGGTGCAGGCGAAAAGTCATTTGTAGCAGGTGCTGACATCGGCGAGATGAGCACTCTTACAAAGGCAGAAGGTGAAGCATTCGGTAAGAAAGGAAATGATGTTTTCAGAAAGCTGGAGACATTCCCCATTCCTACAATCGCAGCAGTTAACGGCTTTGCTCTTGGTGGCGGCTGCGAGATTTCAATGAGCTGTGATATTCGTATCTGCTCAGACAACGCTATGTTTGGTCAGCCCGAGGTTGGTCTTGGAATCACTCCCGGATTCGGCGGCACACAGAGACTTGCTCGTCTCATCGGTGCAGGTATGGCTAAGCAGCTTATCTATACAGCACGCAACATCAAGGCTGACGAGGCATACAGAATCGGTCTTGTAAATGCAGTATATACACAGGAAGAGCTTCTTCCTGCAGCTGAGAAGATGGCAAACACAATTGCAGCACAGGCTCCTATCGCAGTTCGTGCATGCAAGAAGGCTATCAACGATGGACTTCAGCTTGATATCGATAAGGCAATTGAGCTCGAGGAGAAGATCTTCGGCGATTGCTTCGAGACAGAAGATCAGCGTGAAGGTATGGCTAACTTCCTTCGCAAGAAGGACGACCCGAAGAAGGTTAAGGTTGTAGATTTCCAGAACAAATAACTTTTAGGAGGATATATAAATGAAAGTAGCAGTAATTGGCGCAGGTACAATGGGAGCAGGTATTGCTCAGACATTTGCACAGGCAGACACAGTAGATAAGGTTTATCTTTGTGACATTAAGACAGAGTTCGCTGAGGGCGGCTTTGCTAAGATTAAGAAGAGCATCGACAAGATGGTATCTAAGGGAAAGATCGATCAGGCTAAGGCTGATGCTATCATCGGCAAGATCCAGACAGGTCTTAACGACATCTGCACAGACGCTGATCTCGTAGTTGAGGCAGCTCTTGAGGTTATGGATATCAAGAAGAACCTCTTCAAGGAACTTGAGGAGAACATCGTAAAGAATCCTGATTGCATTTTTGCATCTAACACATCATCTCTTTCAATCACAGAGATCGGTGCAGGACTTCCGAAGCCCGTTATCGGCATGCACTTCTTCAATCCCGCTCCTGTTATGAAGCTGGTTGAGGTTATCCAGGGTGCTAACACACCTGAGTCTGACGTTGAGAAGATCAAGAAAATCTCTGAGGATCTTGGCAAGACTCCCGTTCAGGTTAACGAGGCAGCTGGTTTCGTAGTAAACCGTATCCTTGTTCCTATGATCAACGAAGGTATCTTCGTATATTCAGAAGGCGTTTCCGATATCCAGGGCGTAGACACAGCTATGAAGCTTGGCTGCAACCATCCTATGGGACCCCTTGAACTCGGTGACTACATCGGACTTGATATCGTTCTTGCAATCATGGACGTTCTCTACAAGGAGACAGGTGATTCCAAGTATCGTGCTTGCCCTCTTCTTCGTAAGATGGTTCGTGGTAAGAAGCTTGGTGTTAAGACTGGTATCGGTTTCTACGATTACAGCGACGGCGGCAAGGTTCCCACTGATAAAAAGTAAAAGTAATCACTTGGCGCCGTCCTTTGGCGCCTAGTGTACTACTTTGTTCTGGCGAAGGGCTTTGCCCTGAGAGCAGAATTTTCTTAGACAACAATTCATTTAGGAGGATATTTTCATGGATTTTCAGTTAGATCAGCAACATGAAATGGCGAGAGCTCTTTTCAAAGAGTTTGCAGAAAAAGAAGTTAAGCCACACGCTATAGATGTGGATGAGACAGAGGTATTCCCTATGGAGACCGTTAAGAAGATGCAGAAGTACGGTTTCATGGGTATCCCGATTCCGAAGGAATACGGCGGACAGGGATGTGATCCTCTTACATACGCTATGTGCGTAGAGGAGCTTGCAAAGGTTTGCGGTACAACAGCAGTTATCGTTTCCGCACACACATCACTTTGCTGCGATCCTATCATGACATACGGTACAGAAGAGCAGAAGCAGAAGTACCTTGTTCCCCTTGCAAAGGGTGAGAAGCTCGGTGCTTTCGGTCTTACAGAGCCCATGGCTGGTACAGATGCTCAGGGCGTTCAGACCAAGGCTGTTCTTTCAGAAGACGGTAAAGAGTGGATCCTTGATGGTTCTAAGTGCTTCATCACAAACGGTGAGGTTGCTGACGTTTATATCATCATCGCTTACACAGATATCGTTGAGGATAAGAGAGGCAGAAAGACAAAGAAATTCTCAGCATTTATCGTTGAGAAGGGAACACCCGGGTTTACATTCGGTACTAAGGAAAACAAGATGGGTATCCGTGGATCATCCACATACGAGCTCATTTTCCAGGATTGCCACATTCCTGCTGAGAACCTTCTTGGCGCTAGAGGAAAGGGCTTCCCGATCGCTATGCACACACTTGACGGTGGACGTATCGGTATCGCTGCACAGGCTCTTGGCATTGCTGAGGGCGCTCTTGATCGTACAATTGAGTACGTTAAGGAGAGAAAGCAGTTTGGTCGTTCAATCGGTCAGTTCCAGAATACACAGTTCCAGCTTGCTAACATGGCTACACAGTGTGAAGCAGCTAAGATGCTTGTTTACGCAGCAGCAGATGCTAAGAAGAACAAGGATCGTTACTCTGTAGAAGCTGCTAAGGCTAAGCTTTTCGCTGCAGAGGTTGCTATGGATGTTACAACCAAGGCTGTTCAGCTTCACGGTGGTTATGGTTACATCAGAGAGTACGAAGTAGAGAGAATGATGCGTGATGCTAAGATCACAGAGATCTACGAGGGTACATCTGAGGTTCAGAGAATGGTTATCAGTGGAGCATTACTTTCCTAATATCCGGAACCATTCACAAAGGACTATTTACAATTTTTAATAAGGAGAAAACAAATGAAAGTTGTAGTTTGCATAAAGCAGGTGCCCGATACAAAGGGCGGGGTTAAGTTTAAACCCGATGGAACACTCGACAGAGGAGCAATGCTTGCAATCATGAACCCTGATGACAAAGCAGGTCTTGAGGCAGCTCTTCGTCTTAAGGATGAATATGGCGCAGAAGTTACTGTTGTAACCATGGGTCTTCCCAAGGCTGAGGCAGTTCTTCGTGAGGCTATGGCAATGGGTGCTGACAAGGCAGTTCTTGTTACAGACCGCGTACTTGGTGGTGCTGACACATGGGCAACATCTTCAACAATCGCAGGCGCACTCAGAAACCTTGAGTATGATCTCGTAATCACAGGCCGTCAGGCTATCGATGGAGATACAGCTCAGGTTGGACCTCAGATTTCTGAGCACCTTGGACTTCCTGTAATCTCTTACGCTGAGGAGATCAAGGTTGACGAGAAGGCAAAGACTGTTGTTGTTAAGCGTCAGTTCGAGGATCGTTATCACATGGTAGAGGCTAAGATGCCTTGCCTTATTACAGCTCTTGCAGAGCTTGGCGAGCCCAGATACATGACTCCCGGCGGAATCTTCGATGCTTTCGAGAAGGAAGTAACTGTTTGGGGAAGAGCAGATCTTAAGGATGTTGAGGATTCTAACCTCGGTCTTAAGGGATCACCTACTCAGATCGCTAAGGCTTCCGATAAGGTTAAGAAGGGTGCCGGCGAGAAGATCGTTGCTGATTCAGCTGATGAAGCAGTTGATTATCTGTTCGGAAAACTCGAAGAGAAGCACGTTATATAATACCTGCGTAATAGCAGCAAATTAGTTATAAAAAGGAGAACAAAACATGTCTTTAGAAGAATATAAGGGTGTATTTATATTTGCTCAGCAGGTAGACAATGAGCTTTCAGGCATTGCATTAGAGCTTCTGGGCAAAGCAAAAGATCTTGCTAATGATCTTGATGAGAAAAAAGTAACAGCAGTCCTTCTTGGTGACAAGGTAGGCAATCTTGTAGATACTCTTGCAGAGTACGGCGCTGACCGTGTAATCGTTGTTGACGATCCTGAACTTAAGGATTATCGTACAGAGCCTTACACACACGCACTTGCATCTGTAATCAACGAGTACAAGCCGGAGATCCTTCTTGTTGGTGCTACAGCAATCGGACGTGACCTTGGTCCTCGCGTATCTTCACGTGTTCACACAGGTCTTACAGCTGACTGTACACAGCTTGATATCGGTGATTTCCCGCTTAACCCTGTAGAGGGTCAGGAGCAGAAGCATAAGCAGCTCCTTATGACTCGTCCGGCATTCGGTGGTAACACAATCGCTACTATCGCTTGCCCTGACTTCCGTCCTCAGATGGCTACAGTACGTCCCGGCGTTATGCAGAAGATTGCTCCTGTAAAGGGCGCTAAGGCTGAGGTTGTTGAGTACAATCCCGGATTTACAGAGAATGCATGCTATACAAAGATCCTTGAGATCGTTAAGGCAGTTTCAGAGGTTGAGGATATCCAGGAAGCTAAGATCCTTGTATCTGGCGGACGTGGAGTTGGAAGCCCTGAGAACTTCAAGATCCTTGAGGACCTTGCAAAGGTTCTTCACGGAACAGTATCTTGCTCACGTGCAGTTGTAGATTCAGGCTGGAAGCCGAAGGATCTTCAGGTAGGTCAGACAGGTAAGACTGTTCGTCCTAAGGTTTACTTCGCAATCGGTATCAGCGGAGCTATCCAGCACGTTGCAGGTATGGAAGAGTCAGATCTCATCATCGCTATCAACAAGGATGAGAACGCTCCTATCTTCGATGTAGCAGATTACGGTGTAGTAGGCGACCTTAACAAGATCGTTCCTGCACTTACAAAGAAGCTTGAGGCTGCACTCGCTGAAAAGTAATCACTTGGCGAGGGCTTTAGCCCGAGGGCAGAACTTTCATATTATATGACTTTAAGAGGGCTGTGGATCCACAGCCCTTTATCATTTTGTCTGGATTTATGTGTGGGTATATTGGGATGTCTTTTGGCGTGGTGGCGGTAATTACCAGGATAGAAACTAAATGGCAGAAATCTGGGTATGGTTGTAAAAATATAATACCAAAATATATATGAAATAAGAGATATATTGGCTTAAGGGAAAGTTTATGTTACCAAGATGGAAGTAAAATGGGAGATATCTGGGTATTGTAGTTGAGATTTATTACCAAGAAAGATGGGAAATAAGAGATATCTTGGTTTATTGAGAGGTTTTTACTACCAAGATGTAAACAAAATGAAAGATATATAGGTTGAGATAGTAGGATTCTTCTTCAAGCTATATGTGGAACACAGTGATATGTATACAACACAGATACCAGATGTCGATGATCTCTGTGAAATAAAAGAAAAGTATAAAAACACAGAAGCAATTATCACATGAATCTGTGGAATAGAAAGGGCATAGCAAAACACAGATGTCTTTATATGAGGTAATCTGTGTTTTGGAAAATAAGGGTAAAAACACAGACAATGGTTTTAGAAAGAATCTGTGAAATAAGAAGAAATGGAAAAAACACAGCTGACAGACAAAAGTCCATCTGTGAAGCGTGTGAAAATGCAAAAATCACAGATGGGAAGTGGTATAAATGGATGAAGATGTGTCAAACAGCTAAATAAAGGGAAAATGTTATCGAATTTTTATATATTATAAATTCTCCCTTTATAATCTGAAAAAAGCTATATGATAGAATAGAATTTAAGTAAGAATGGTGTTTTCTGAACCTATGCAAGACAAAGAATCATAGGGAAAAACAAAAGCCACGCAATTAATAAAATCTCAGGAAAAGCTGAATGGCTGAAAACAATAGAATAATAGGTAATAATAGAATAATAGGTAATAGCATGATACCGTTAAACAAATTAAGCAATACGTCGCAAAGAAAGCGGCAGATCCATCACAGAAAATCTGTCGCCTTGATACTTGCGGCGCTTTTTATTGCTCTGGGGGTTGGCTATATTTTGCAGGGGGTATCATCGGACTATAAATCCGGGGACATAGGGAATCATGCGATAACAGCTAAGATCAATAATACAATAGTAGCGAAGGCCAAAAGCGCAATAATGGCAGATAACGGCGGTAAAACATCAACTCAGGCGGCTGCCGGGTATAACAGGCAAAGAGACTATCTGGCTGAATATGCATCCATAAGCTATGACACCAGTAAAGGGCTTGTATCCAATGAGATAAATGCGCTGGCACAGTCTTCTGATGGATATATCTGGGTTGGGACGTATTCGGGACTGTACAGATATAACGGAATAAAATTCGAAGCTGCTGATATAGATGACAATATCTGCAACGTAATGGTCATGTACGTTGATTCGAAGAGAAGGCTATGGATAGGCACAAACGATACGGGGCTTGTGTGCTATAACCCTGAAACTGAGGAGAAGAGCAGGTTTACCTCTGAGGACGGACTGAGTGCTGATTCCATAAGATCAATATGTGAGGATGACAGCGGAAACATTTATGTCGGGACAGTTTCAAGCATAACAGTTATACATGAGGATATGACGCTGGAAAAACTGGATGATTTGACGGGTATCACCTCAGTAAGATCTATGAGTTATGTGACAGACGGCATCATTGCCGGAGTCACTAACGGTGGAACGCTGTTTTTCCTGAAAGGTAGTGACCTTCTTCAGGAACTGGAATTTGAGGAGACAGGCATTACCTATACGACAGTGGCCTGTACAGACGGAGATACACTCCATCTCGGAACCTCGGACAACATACTTCAGCGCTGCAGTTACAATGGCGGAAACATTGAGATAACAGGACAGGTCGAAACAGAAAACATAAATTACTACAACAAGCTTGTGCCGGAGCAGAATGGAACAGGCTGCTTTTTCTGCGCAGAGAACGGACTCGGTATCATTGATGAAAACGGTAATGTCACGAGACTTATGAAAAACGGCTTTGGAAGCTCTGTTTCAGACTGTATCTATGATTACCAGGGCAATGTGTGGTTTTCGTCAAATAAACAGGGAATGCTGGAGTTTTCCAAGAATCCCTTCTACAACGTCTTTGTGAAAGCCGGACTTGATGAAGCGGTCGTAAACAGCGTCCTCGTTGATCATGGAGAGATATACATCGGCATGGACAAGGGCCTTGCAATTCTTGATGAAGAGACTTGTACAGCGAAGGATTACGACTATATTAAGTACTTCGAAGGAGTCCGTATAAGGCATCAGATGGTCGACAGCAAGCATAATATATGGCTGTCAACTTATGGAAAGGACGGACTTATAAGAGTAAGCGCAGACGGAGAGGTTAAGTCTTTTAATGAGACGAGCGGAACGCTTGGCGGAAGATTCAGGTATTGCCTTGAACTGTCTAACGGAGAAGTTGTAGCAGCCAGCAATATGGGTATTAACTTCATAGACGGAGATGAGATAGTCTGTACTATCGGAGAAGAGGAGGGCATGGAATCCCCGCAGATGCTTACAATTGTGGAGGATAAGGACGGAAGCATACTCGCCGGTTCGGACGGCGAAGGAATATATATTATAAAGGATCACAAAATAATCGGCCATAAGGGTCCCGAGGAAGGCTTGGGAACACAGGTGGTCCTTCGCATCGTGCCCTATAATGACGGCTTCATCTATGTCACAAGTAATGCGATGTACTATGACGACAGAAGCACTATAAGAAAGCTGGATGCATTTCCCTATACCAACTGCTATGACGTTTATATCACGCCCGATAAGGTGGCCTGGATAAGCTCCAGCGCCGGAATTTTCATTGCTAAAGCAGATGACGTGATTGAAAACGAAGAATATACACTGGATTTGCTGGATTACTCCAGAGGTTTTAACACATCACTTACAGCTAATGCGTGGAACAGCATTACAGGTGAGGAGGGTGACCTTCTCCTATGCTGTACTGACGGTGTAAGAAAAGTCTCGACCACATCCTATGATGCCTTTGACAATGACTATCTCATTGATCTGGACAAGGTTACTGCAGACGACGAGCCGGTTATGCAAGGTGAGAACGGAGTCTATGAAATTCCTGCGGGCGCAAGGCGTATACAGTTTGAAATATCGATATTGAATTACCTGCTGTCGAATCCTCTCATCAAATTCTACCTTGATGGTGCAAAGGACGACGGTGTCAGCGTATATCAGGATGAACTGTCTTCTTTATCGTACACCAATTTGCCCTACGGAGATTATACGATGCACATTCAGGTGCTCGATAAGAATACAAGAAAAGTCCTGAGGGACGAAGTCTATCCTATATACAAAAAGGCTCATTTTACAGAGCTTCCGATATTCAGAATAGGTATGGTTGTCCTTGTAGCAGGCTCAGTCGGATTCCTGGTTTGGTGGTTCCTCAGATCGACAATTATCAGAAGACAGTACGAGGAAATTCGTGTTGCAAAAGAGGAGGCCGACAGGGCTAACAGCGCTAAATCACGTTTCCTTGCAAATATGTCGCATGAAATCAGAACGCCTATCAATACTATAATCGGTATGGATGAGATGATCCTTAGAGAGGATAAGAGCCTCTCCATGCCGCAGTACTCAGGACAGGTAACAGGTTATGCCGTATCGATAAAAAGGGCTTCAGAGACGCTTTTGTCACTTGTAAACGATATCCTTGACCTCTCCAAGATAGAGTCGGGGAAGATGAATCTTGTGGAGAAAAGTTATGACCTCTGGGAATTCCTGAGGACCATAACAACCATGATCCGAGTGAGGAGTAACGAAAAGGATCTTCTTTTTGAAACGGAAATAGATCCGGAGATACCGCGCTATCTCTACGGCGATGACGGCAAAATAAAACAGGTTCTCATGAACCTTCTGACAAACGCTGTCAAGTACACGAGGGAGGGATCCTTCAAACTGGTTCTTGAGCTTGTGAAGAAGGAAGGCGATACCTGTACCATAAATTACAGCGTATCCGACACCGGAATCGGAATAAGACCCGAGGATATGGACAAGCTGTTCTCAGCCTTTGAGAGACTTGAGGAGCAGAAAAACAGCGGCATCCAGGGAACCGGTCTGGGACTTGATATTTCCAGGCAGTTTGTTGAACTTATGGGAAATGAGCTTAAGTGTGAGAGTACCTATGGCGAGGGATCGAAGTTCTTCTTTACACTGGTACAGAAGGTGGAAAAGGATGAACCCATAGGTGAGTTCAAGGAAGATGAAACTGCTGCAGATGACGAGGAGAACTACGTTCCCGGCTTCATCGCACCTGACGCGAGAATCCTTGTTGTTGATGACAACGAGATGAATCTGCAGGTATTAAAGGGACTTCTTAAGGCAACAAAGCTTATGGTGGACACTGCGCTAAGCGGAAAGGAATGCCTTAAAAAGCTGGCAAAGGAGCACTATGAACTGGTACTTCTTGATCACATGATGCCTGAGATGGACGGAATCGAAACACTTAAAAGGATAAGGGAAGAAGGGTACGAGCTTCCTGTATTTGCGTTGACTGCAAATGCAGCTCACAGCGGCGAGCACTACTATGTAAAGAAGGGATTTAACGGATATCTTGAGAAGCCCGTGAATGTTAAAAAGCTTGAGGAAACACTTAAGAGCAACATCCCCGAGGAATTATTGCAGGAGCCGGATCCCACTGATTTTGCATCCGAAGAAAATTCCGGAGAGAACGAAAATCCCATGGAGGGCATGGAGTGGCTGTTTTCCGTAGGCGGAATTGATGTGGCGGAGGGAATTAAAAACTGCGGAAACGGCAAGGCTTTTCTTGATGCACTTCATACCTTCTATTTCACTGTGGAACAAAAGGCGGATGAGATTGAAAAGGCCTATGATGAAGGGGATTACGATTTTTACACCATAAAGGTACATGCCCTTAAGAGCTCCGCCAGAATTATCGGAGCGTCGAAATTGTCCGAACTTTCTGCTAAAATGGAAGAAGCAGGAAAGACCGGAAATATTGAAGAAATAAAAGAAAACACGACTTCGCTTCTTGAAATGTACAGAGAGTACAAAAACAGCCTTTCAAAGCTGTCCGAAAAAGAGGACAGTGAAGAGAAGGAGAAATGCGACGAAGCCACCATTGAAGAGGCCTATGGGGCACTTAAGGAATTCGCTCCGGTGATGGACTATGATTCCTTCGAAATGGTACTTCTCGACATGAAGGAGTATGATTGCGGAAGCGAAAACAATGAGAGATTCGAGCGGCTTTTCAGATTACTCAAGGAACTGAACTGGGATGAAATCACAAAGGTTTTGGAAGAGGTTTAAGCGATGAGTATGGGAAATCAGGAATTGATGCTTATAGGAATTAAGGAGACCTTCGTCATACGTGCTCTTGAGAATAAACTCAGGGAGGCAGGTATAGACTTCTTCTTTGTTACGCCCGATATCGATGTGGTGAGCAAAAAATGGGATAACGCATCAGCAATTGCATACTATCTTGATCAGTCTGAGAAGATTGAGAAATCGTTTCTTCACTATCTGAACGAGCACCTGACAGAGGATGATAAGCAGATTATTATCATCGGCGAAAAGGTAGACACCGATATCGCCAAGGGACAGCTGCCCAGTGGAATGATTCTGAAGACGTTCCTTCGGCCACTGGATGTTGAGGATTTCATCGAAACGGTTAAGAATCAGTTTTCGGAACTTCTGAATCCTTCGAAAAAAAGCATCATGGTAGTGGACGACGATGCCACCTACATAGGTCTGATCAGGGACTGGCTTCGTGAAAAATACACTGTATCCATGGCTGTGTCCGGGCTTCAGGCGATCAGGATTCTTGGAAGGACGCAGGTGGACCTCATACTTTTGGACTATGAGATGCCGATAACAAGCGGACCGCAGGTTCTTGAGATGCTCAGAAACGACCCCTCAACCAGGGATATTCCGGTTATTTTCCTTACGGGTAAAAGTGACAAGGAAAGTGTTATGAAGGTTGTAAACTTAAAGCCCGAAGGCTATCTTTTAAAGTCCATTAAGCGGGAAGAGCTTATGGCAGATCTGCAGAGATTCTTCGCTGAGAGAAAATAGCAGATAAAAAATGTAAGAGGAGATTTTTGGTAATGAAAAGTATTTTGGACTATGAGACAGTAGCGCTTGTCGATGAGGATGATGCGATCGAGATAATAAATCAGACGCTTCTTCCCGGAAAAACGGAGATGATAAGGCTGCGCACGGGGGAGGAAATCTGGAATGCGATTTATCTTCTTCAGGTTCGCGGCGCACCGGCTATCGGAGTAGCTGCGGGCTTTGGTCTTTATATCCTTATGAAACATTCGAAGGCAGAAACTTTTTCGGAGTTCATGACAGAACTCAAGGAAAAGAGCGACTACCTCAATTCTTCAAGACCCACAGCGGTGAACCTTTCCTGGGCACTTAAGCGCATGGAAGCACATGTGGTGAAAGTGGCAAAAGAGCGCAGAATGACAGAGGAAGACGGGGCAGGCTCTTTTGACAGGGACGCTCTTATAACAGAGATGAGAGAGGAATCCGAGCGCATTAAGGCGGAGGACATCGATGTTTGCAGAAGGATCGGAGAGAACGGCCTCACACTTATAAAGGACGGTTTTGGCCTTCTTACTCACTGCAACGCGGGACAGCTTGCGACCTGCAAGTACGGCACAGCCACAGCGCCTATGTATCTTGCTCATGAAAAGGGCATGAATATACGCGTTTACTGCGATGAGACAAGACCTCTCCTTCAGGGGGCAAGACTCACTGCATTTGAGCTGCAATCAGCCGGAATAGACACGACTCTTTTGTGCGATAACATGTCAGCATCTCTTATGAAAACCGGTGCGATAGACGCTATTTTCGTGGGGTGCGACAGAGTTGCCGCTAACGGAGATGCCGCCAATAAGATCGGAACCAGTGTGGTGGCGACTGTGGCAAAACGCTACGGAATCCCTTTTTACGTATGCGCGCCAACCTCAACAATTGACATAAACACGAATACCGGCGACGACATAAAAATCGAACAGAGAAAACCCGAAGAGGTTACCGAGATGTGGTATAAGGAGCGAATGGCTCCGGAGGGAGTGAAGGTTTATAATCCTGCTTTTGATGTTACGGATAACGAGCTTATAACAGGCATAGTTACTGAATTTGGAGTGCTTCGTGCGCCGTACGATGTTAGCATTGCTGAACTATTTGACAGAATGTAATTGTGTTTGAAGAGAACGGAAAAATAGTATTAAATATTCATAAATTCGTGCAATTTCATTGAGCGTTATTTTTTTCGGTGATAGAATATTTTTGGAAGAGTATATGCCGAAATAATACGCGAGGGCACTGATAATGGCTGTAATTACTGCCGATGAGGATAAAAGTTTATATCAGCCCGATTTAATAGCTAACGAGCTGTTACTCATAAAGAAACAGGGCGGAGATGTTGAAAAGTACAAGGAACAGAATTTCAACATTTATCAGCTTGCGGAAATCCGAAAGGGACTTTCCACCGGGGTTAATGTAGACACCTATGCCAAGCCTGATGTGCCCTGGAATGAGATGGAAGAGATACGGCTTGAGCTTCAGAGCGGAATAGATATGTCTTCTTATCGTGAGGCGGGCTTTGATATAATGCAGCTTGCCGAGATCAGAGAAGGGCTCTCGGAAAATCTTGATGTTTCCGAGTATGCAAGGCCGGAGTTTTTTTCAGACCAGATGAAACAGATCAGACTCGGACTTATGGCGGGTGTGCCTGTTATCTTCTATCAGGATGAGAGATTCAACTGGCTGCAGATGCAAGAGATCCGGATAGGTCTCGAGCACGGCACAGACATATCTCAGTATGCGCGAATAGATATGCCCTACATGAAAATGAGGGTGATAAGAGAGAGCCTCGAGGATGGCCTCGAGCTTGACGAGAGATTGATTCGCAATAAGGATGCATCCACATTGGAGCAGATCCACATTGCTTTTAAGGAGAAGATAGATATCTCCGAATATGTAAAAAGAAATTTTGATGCCGAGCAGCTGGAACAGATCAGAAAGGCAAAACAGGAAGGAATCGAGGATATTGACCGTTACTTCCTTTTTGGCATGCGCGGCGAATGTATGCATGAGGTCAGGAAAGGTCTGGAGCAGAACCTCGATGTTTCTATTTATGCCGACGAGAAATACGGCTGGAAGCAGATGCGAGAGCTTCGCCTCGGACTTGAACATCAGATTGATGTTACGCCCTATGCAAAGTCCCTTTATCGCGCAGATCAGATGTACGAGATAAGAAGGGGACTTGAGAACAATGTAGATGTAGATTTGTATAAGAGCATGGTTCATCCCGCGCAGGAGATGCGAATCATGCGTAAATGGCTTGAGGAGGGTAAAACTCTTCCCAGCAATTTGAGCAAGCTCTTTACGGGACAGCTCCAGGAAGAGCTGGAGAAGCCTGCGGATGAAGAGGTTAAGGCGTGGCAGTTCCTTCAGACTGAGGAAGGACGCCTTATCGATATTTCGGAAGATAAAATGAAGTGCTATTTTACTCTTCCTCTCGGAGCCAAGGGAACAACATATACTCTTGAGAAGGTGATTAAGCTGCTGTACAGCGCCCGTGTACGAAGGGGCGTCAGCAGGAAGGCCATCGAAGAGATGATACTGAATAAGAAGTTCGGCGTTAAGACTCTTGTGGCTCAGGGGAAATTACCTGTGAACGGGACTGACGGATACTATGAATTCCTTATGAATTTGAACGAGGACATTCAGCCGGATTTAAGCAGCGGAGACGTGGCGGATTTTTCCAGGGTAAAAGTGTTCCAGGAGGTCAAGCTCGGAGATAAGCTTGCAATCTATCATCCCGCAACTGTCGGTGAGGACGGCTTCGATGTCAACGGAAAATTGTTAAAGGCAAAGCCGGGAAAAGGAAAGCCGATACTAAAAGGACAGGGATTCATGATGCTGGCCGATAAGCAGACGTATGTGTCCTCGCTTGCGGGTGTCGGAAGAATCCTAAACGGTGAGATAAGGATTGATAAGGCTAAGACCTACGAATCACTTATCAATGTCAAAGATAAGATAGTCTACGACGGAACCATCTGGGTAAAAGGAGATGTAGACAATGTTTACATCCAGGCAAAAGGTGATGTTGTGGTGGACGGAAGCGTTTCGTGTTCCGATATACATGCCGGCGGCCGCGTGTTTGTCAAAAAAAGTATTGTCGGAAATGTAAACGACCGTGTTTCGATAACGGCCGGAGGCATGGTGGCAGCAGCTCATCTTGATACGGCAAACATCAAGTGCAAGGGTGATCTTATTTCCAACGACTGCCTGAACTGCGATGTATCAGCTGACGGAAAAGTCGTTATGCTTGGCGAAAAAGGACTTGTGAGCGGAGGTGTCGTTACCTCACTAAGGGGCGTTGAAACAGCGGTTCTTGGAAGCAAAACAGTTAAGGAAACAGTTGTAAGAACGGGCATTACGGAGGAACTTGATTACGAGTACCAAATGCTTCTTAAGAATGTCAGTCGTTTATATGCGGAGCTCAAAACGTATGAACAGCAGCGGGTAAAACTTCAGTCGTTTAATGATAATACCAATAAACAGGCGCTGCAGATAAAAATCAAGGTAAATGCGGAATCTGCAATAAAGGAAGCAGAACTTGAAACGCTTAACGAGAGAAAGAAAGATATAGAAAAAGAGATGGAATCGGTTAGGGATGCCAAAGTCATAGTCTCAAGACTTGTATTTAGCGGAACTACCGTGAAACTTGGCAACAGAGTACTGAGAGTTCATGAAATAGTAGAAACATCCAGGGGAATAACCTTTACAGGGAAAGATGGCGGACTGGTAATGCTTGACGGTGAGAAACCGATAGCAAGGAGCTAAAAGTGGCTGACAAGAGTATTCTAATTGTAGATGACACAGAAATAAATAGAGGTATCCTGGCTGAAATTTTCAAGGATAAGTATGATATTCTGGAGGCTGAAAACGGAAAGAAGGCTCTTGGAATTATTGCGCAGAAAAAGGACGAGATCGCCGCGATTCTGCTTGATATAGTTATGCCTGAAATGGATGGGTTCAGACTTTTGGAGGAACTATTCAAGCACAAGATTCCCGACAAGATTCCGGTTTTGATGATAACTGCAGACACTTCTGCAGAGACCGAGAGAAAGTGCTACCAGACAGGCGCTACCGACGTTATTCATAAACCCTTTGATTCATTTATAGTCCAACACAGGGTTAAGAGGGCTATCGAGCTCAATATGAACCGCAAGGTTCTTGAACAGAAGGTTAACGATCAGACCAAGGTTCTTAAAAAGCAGTACCTGGTTCTTAAAAAGCAGGAGGAACGCTTAAGGGAGACCAACAGCAGAATTATCGATACAATCTGTACGATAGTTGAGTTCCGTAATCTTGAATCCGGATATCACTTAAAGAGAATCAAGGGCTTTGTTCAGATTCTGGCAAATGTGGCGATGAGAAACTATCCCGAATTCGGACTTACACCGCACAAGATTGAGGTTATTACCAACGCCAGTGCCATGCACGACATCGGAAAGATCACCGTTCCCGATGCTATTTTGCTAAAGCCCGGACGTCTTACGCCCGATGAATTCGACATCATGAAGTCGCATACCACAAGAGGTTGCGAGATCGTTAAGATGCTGGCAGACCTGCAGGATAAGGAGTATCTTGAGGTCAGCTACGATATATGCAGACACCATCATGAAAAATACGATGGCAAGGGTTATCCCGACGGCTTAAAGGGAGAGGAAATCTCCATCGCAGCGCAGCTAACCTCCCTTGCGGATGTCTATGATGCGCTTGTAAGTGACCGTGTATATAAATCAGCTTATTCGCCCAGCAAGGCCTATGAGATGATCAAAAATGGTGAGAGCGGAATCTTCTCCACAAAGATGCTCGCCTGCTTCGATATTGCAAGACCCGAGATGGAGGCCATGGTTGCAAGAACCAAGGCAGAGGAGGAAGCAAATCTGGCCGCCGGTGGCGGAGGCTTGCTTAGCCAGTGATAGTACTGTACTATAATATAAGTCTATAAAGATAAAGTATGGGATGAATTTTAATTTATAAAAATTCATCCTTTTATTATATGAAAAAAGGCAACTTGAACAGATGGAAAAGAACCCGTATGAATCACTGATTTTAATACCGGCAACGCTGGTTATGAATTTGTTTGTTTTTAAGATAGCACCCTTAATGGATGTGTATCTGATCCCATGGGATCCCGATATGATAGGAACTCCATTTCCGGTTATTACTTTAGTGCTGATGATGGCAATGCCGATCTTCGACGTAATAATAGCTATCATCGCCGTGGTGATTATGGTAGTACGACTGATACGACAGAAAAAGTGACGCAGAGCGGAGATCGAACCCGTTAGAGTCCGCCGGACTCGAACAAAATAAGAGCCATAGCTAATTGCTATGGCTCTTATTTTAATCGACGTGTGTGAAAGGATTCGAACCCTCGACCTTCTGGTCCGTAGCCAGACGCTCTATCCAGCTGAGCTACACACACATGCCTGCACAACTTGTGCAGCAAAAATTATTATAACATCGAATAAGTAATTGTCAATACTGTTTTTAAATTTCTTTTCCCTATTTTCCAATCCCCGGATCTGAGACACAAAAAAATCCCCTATTAATGGGAGGAGACCGGCATGGGTGGGGACTCCATACCGGTCATTAAGAAAAGGAGATTGTCCTTTTTGTTCTGCAATAAGTATATCGACAAAAGTTCCCGGAACTTTATAGTGAAATAAAAAATTTTTTAAAACTACAAACTGTGATAAAATAAAACGGATTTAATTAGTCACCCGCAGATTATTATAAAAGGATAACTATGCAGAGATTTGATTTGATTGCGCCATGCCATTTCGGTCTGGAAGCGGTTTTGAAAAAAGAAATAATTAACCTTGGCTATGAGATACGCGAAGTTGCGGACGGAAGAGTGACCTTCATCGGTGACGCGGACGCCGTTGTCCGTGCGAATATCGGACTGAGGACGGCCGAGAGAGTACTCATCAAGGTCGGTTCTTTTCATGCGATTACCTTTGAGGAACTGTATCAGGGAACCAGAGCGCTTCCATGGGAGCAGTACATCCCGAAGGACGGCAAATTTTGGGTTAAGAAGGCCAGCAGTGTTAAAAGTAAGCTTTTTAGCCCGTCTGACATACAGTCCATTATGAAAAAAGCGATGGTTGACAGACTTTCCGATATCTACGGAATCATGCGTTTTGAGGAAAGCGGCGAGAGCTTTCCGGTAAGGGTTTTCCTTATGAAGGACGAGGTCACCGTGGCGCTTGATACGACAGGCGAGTCACTCCACAAGAGAGGCTACAGAAAGCTTGAGGCCAAGGCTCCGATTGCCGAGAACCTGGCGGCCGCTCTTTTGATGCTGACACCCTGGAAACCCGACAGGATACTTGTGGACCCCTTCTGCGGAAGCGGAACCTTCCCCATTGAGGCGGCGATGATCGCGGCGAATGTGGCACCCGGAATGCACAGACATTTTACAGCAGAGAAATGGACACATATCATTACTCCTCAGAACTGGAAGGATGTGCGCGAGGAGTGCGCCGATGAGATTCACTTTGGTGTGGATACCGATATTCAGGGCTATGACATCGATCCGGAGGTCATTGATATTGCCAGGATAAATGCCGAGAAGGCCGGCGTCGATAAAATGATACATTTTCAGGCGAGACCTGTCGCTGACTTAAGTCACAGGAAGAAATACGGCTTCATTATCACCAATCCTCCCTACGGCGAGAGAATCGGTGAACAGAAGGAGCTTCCTGCGCTTTACAAGACACTTGGCGAGAGATATAAGGCGCTGGATTCCTGGTCTATGTACCTTATAACCGCATATGACAAGGCGGAGCGCGATATCGGCAAAAAGGCCGACAAAAACCGTAAGATTTACAACGGTATGATAAAGACCTATTTTTACCAATACATGGGACCTAAACCTCCCAGAAGGAATATAAGTAATGATTGAAAACAGACTACGGAAAACCGCGATCATGACCGGTATATTTGTGGTGCTGTCGCTCGGAGTCATGTTCTTTAGAGCTGCCACCAAGGATGTCATAATCGCTGAAGCGGGTGAGGAGGTTGTAACAAAAATCGAAGATGCCCGTGAATATGAATTGAAAATTCAGGCTCCCACGACTTCTAAAGGAAACGGAAGCCTGGTGATACCGCTTGAGAGCGGGGTATCTTCAGACAGCATCACCTTTGAGGAGAGGCACGGACTTCACCAGTTTGTGCTCTATGTAAAGGGCAAAGACCCTGAATTTTATGCGAAAAACGGTGTGGTGACAGACCTCATCTGCATCCAGAAGGCTACCTTCAGCCCTCTTGGAGATAGCGGTCTTGTGTGCCTTAAATTCTGGCTTGACGGCCTATATGAGAATTCCACTTCGCTCGGAGACGGTGAGATCGTGGTGAATTTTAACGCACCTTCTGATGACTATGAAAATGTTGTAGTAATCGATCCTGTGGATGAGCTCGGGCTTAAGATGATCCCTTATATTAAGAACGCTTTTCAGGGAGATGAGAGCGTGAAGCTGTATTTTACCACGCTTGATGACACCGAGGTTGGAGCGGAGGCGCTTGCATCACTTATAAATGATTCCGGTGCGGATTTCTATGTGCAGCTTGGAATCGACGAGACAGTCGAGAGCGACGCAGGTGTAAGGACTTATTTCAACGACAGATTTTTCATAAGAGGCTTCGGAAATGTGGAACTCGCCGACAAGCTTGAGATGAGCGTTGCGGAGAACTCAGGTAACAAGGCTCTCGGGCTATCTTCTTCCTATAAGGAGAATGAAAAGCTGACCACTTCAAAGATTCCGTCTGCCTTTGTGACAATCGGCAATCTCAACAACAGAGTCGATCATGACAAGCTTTCCAAGGACAGCTATATAGAAAAGTGCGCTAAGGGCGTTGCAGAGGGAATTCGCAATGCTTTTGAGGCGGTAAATCCCACAGATTCCTCATCTGAGGATGATGCGCTGCAGGGAATTATAAACGGCTAATCGATACAATTTATTTGTAATGGAGATATATTATGAAAATAATTTTTGCTACCGGTAATGAAAATAAGATGAGAGAAATCAGAGAGATTCTGGGCGGAGTTGCATCCGAGATCAATTCCATGAAGGATGAGGGAATCGACCTTGATATAGTTGAGGACGGCACCACTTTTGAGGAAAACTCCATGATCAAGGCAAGAGCTGTCGCTGATTACTGCAAAGAGAAGGGGATGACCGATTTTTGCATCATGGCTGATGACTCAGGACTTGAGATTGATTACCTGGACAAGGCGCCCGGCATATATTCCGCCAGATTCCTTGGACATGACACACCATATTCCGAGAAGAACAAGCAGATCCTCGAGAAACTTAAAGGCGTTCCAGATGAAAAGCGCACTGCCAGATTCGTATGTGCCATAGGAGCAGTTCGTTCAAACGGCGAGGAGCTTGTAGTCAGGGCTACAATGGAAGGAATAATCGGCCATGAGATTGCAGGTGAAAACGGCTTTGGCTATGATCCGATCTTCTTCCTGCCCGAATACGGCAAGACTTCCGCAGAGATTAGCCCTGAGGAGAAGAACGCAATAAGCCACAGAGGCAAAGCGCTCAGAATGATGGCTGAGAAGCTTAAGTAATCACTTAGTAAGGTAATATTTTTGTATGCATAAAATTTTGGTTGTTAGTGACACACATAGAAAAGATGAGAATTTTTATAAGGCTGTAGAGGCGGAAAGCCCTGTCAGCCTTATCATTCATTGCGGCGACACGGAGGGAAGTGAAACGCAGATGCAGCAGCTTGCAGGCGCTCCCATGCGGATTGTGAGAGGCAATAACGACTTCTTTTGTAGTCTTCCCGATGAGCAGGTTTTTGAAGTTTGGCCGCACACATTTTTCCTTACTCACGGACACAGATATCTTGTGAATATGGGCAGCGATGAGATCATGCGCGAGGCATTCTCAAGAGGCGCCGATGTCGTGATCTACGGCCACACCCACAAGCCTGTGGCGGCGGAGATAGACGGCATGTACGTGTTTAACCCCGGAAGCCTCTCCTACCCCAGACAGGAGGGCAGAAAACCTTCATATCTCGTGCTTACTATTGATAATGAAGGCGAGCTGACTTATGAGATTAAGTATTTGGATGTGCTGTAAGGGATGATTTTGAAGATATTGACCGGAGTAGAAGATCAATTGTTTGGTAGATATTGAACTGGTTTGAGGAATTATTACTTGTTGTATGTTGGCTGATATTATTTTTGTTGAATTGGAGGCGTCTGACGTTTGTCGGGCTCCTTTTTAGTCTTTTAAGGATAGAGGAGCTTGGCTGGTTTGAGTTTGTGGCTCAGTCTGATGAAAATAATTTAGTTTGTGCCTAGCTTGATGAAAATACTTTGGTTTGTGTCTAGCTTGATGAAATGGTGGACGAAAAGTCATAATGTTTGACGTAATATCTATAAAGAAAATAAACTATTTTACGAGCATTATTTTGCGTAAAAGCACACAAAACAAAAATGTCTATAAAGGTATGCGAATATATATCAAGGAAAAGCACATATCTTTAGGCCATATAAAAGGATTCAGGAGGTATGATCATGAACGAAACACTGAAGGTTTTGGAGACAAGGCGTAGCTGCAGAAAATTCAAGCCGGACATGGTTGAGAAAGAAGAGCTTGATGCCATCATTAAAGCGGGAACTTATGCGGCAACAGGGATGGGCAAGCAGAGTCCTATCATCATCGCAGTTACCGGGAAGGAGCTGCGCGATGCGGTTTCAGAGGAAAACAGGAAAATCGGTGGATGGGATGAAGGGTTTGATCCTTTTTACGGGGCACCGGCTATTCTGATAGTTCTTGCAGATAAAAGTGTTCCCACGCATGTGTACGATGGCTCACTCGTTATGGGGAACCTTATGAATGCCGCAGAGAGCCTTGGGGTTGCCAGCATTTGGATTCACAGAGCGAAGGAAGAGTTTGAGTCAGAGTTTGGAAAAAATCTTCTGAGTAAGCTTGGAATTAGTGGTGATTATGAAGGAATCGGCCACTGCGCACTTGGATATGCGGCTGAGCCTCCTAAGGATGCAGCTCCGAGAAAAGAGAACTATGTTTATTATGCTGAATAAATGATGCTTGATGAGGAGAGTACCGGCAAGGTGCTCTCTTTTTTTATTTTATAGAAAATCGCAAGTGAATATTAATTTTAAAATGAGAAACTTTTTTGTAACAAAATGTTTAGTCTTTTTATAAGAAGTTAATTTCTCATTTTGACAAATATAAAAGATAATATATATGTAGGATTGTACGTAGTTCTCTTTTAAAAAGGAGATTAATTATGGCAAATACAAAAGCAGCGGCACCTGAAACAGCACCAGCACCGGCACCGGAAAAGAAGCCAAGAGCAACCAGAAAGAAAGCGGCTCCCGCAGCAGCAGCTCCAGAAGCAGTAGAAGCACTTGAAGCTCCGACAGCTCCTGAGGCGGCAACAGTTCCGGAAGCAGTAGCAGCACCTGAAGCAGCGGCAGCGCCTGAAGTTGTAGAAGCTCCTGCGCCAGCACCGGCTCCGGAAGTTGCACCTGAGGCAGTGGTTCCTGAAGCAGCACCAGCTCCGGAAGTTGCGGCACCACCTGAGGCAGCACCGGTTCCTGAGGTTGAAGTTGCACCTGAGGCAGCGGTTCCTGAAGCAGCGCCAGCTCCAGAGGCTGTAGCTACTCCTGAAGTAGCGGCTCCTGCGCCTGAGGCTCCTGCTGAGGAGGCGGATAAAAACCTCGAGAAAATTGCATTTGCAGAAGAGGTTGCTGCTTTTGAAGCGCAGGAAGCAGCAAAGGCGGAAGCTGAGGCAGCTGCGGCGGCAATGGCAGCAGACGCTGCGGCACCAGTGGTAGAGGAAGCACCTGCAGCAGAAGCGGCGCCTGCACCTGAAATCGAGATACCTGCAGTTGAGGTAGAGATACCTGTGGTTGAAGAAGCACCCGCACCTGAGATAGAGATCCCTGCGGTAGAAGAGACACCTGCGGCTGAGGTAGAGATACCTGCAGTAGAAGAAGTGCCTGCAGCAGAGGTGGAGATTCCTGCAGTAGAAGAAGCACCTGCAACAGAGGTAGAGATACCTGTGGTTGAAGAAGCACCCGCACCTGAGATAGAGATTCCTGCAATGGAAGCAGCACCTGCAGTAGAAGCGGAGATTCCTGTGGTTGAAGAAGCACCTGCAGCAGAAGTTGAGATACCTGCAGTTGAGGAAGCACCAGCACCTGAGATTGAGATACCTGCAGT
>NZ_ATVV01000026.1:0-52400 GCF_000420905.1 Butyrivibrio sp. AD3002
ACATACAAATTTGTAGCGCACAAGACCATTCTTCCTTTTGGAAGAACTCTCATATTTCATAGGGAGTGAATCATCGTTAGGACAGCATGGGATGCCATCAGCATTAACTTTACAATCCGGATATTTTATGCCGGATCTGGCGTTAAGCGGTATATATGCCTTTGAGAAGTGTTTGCCATCGCCAAATGTATCACCTGTGAGTAGCTGGCGATACAGGAGTGCAGAATCAAATGCAGCATCGCCAAGAAATGTTTTGGGATTAATGAGTGGGTGTTTTTCAAAGAAATCTTTAAGCGTTGGGATGAGTAGTTTTGCATCATGAACGCATTTATCTTCATCAGGAGAAGAGGATTTCTTTTCAACGACTATATCCGGATGTGAAGACATAAAATCCTTGTTATAGAAGGATATGTGACGGACAACCCCAAGGCCATTTGTAACAATACCAAACTTGAAGACATAACAGAAATGGCCATTTATGTATAACTGCTTGATTTCTGGATTTGCGGAAGCATGCGAAGGCATGGAACTGTATGCAGCTTTATATGGATCATAGGATTTATCAAATCCCATGGCTTTAGCATAAGCCCGGAGCTGTTTAATAACCCGATTGGCGTATTTGGGATTGTTTTCTATAACATAAGCTTCAATGCCAGATGAATCAAAGATGGACATGTCTGCTTTGGTAGAATCAATCTCTTGGCAGATGGGTTCAGTAACATCAACAAGCTTGTCAAAAACAAGCTGTAGATCATCAAGGAAATCCTGTTTAAAGCGGGTAATCTTGGAAGCGTCTGGAACTTTTGTGAAACCACAAAATTCACGAAGCGGTTTTGAGTAAGCGAGAAACGTTAAGAGAAGCTGATCTGTTGGAATAGTGAAGATGCGCTGAATTATCAATGCCCAAAGCATTGCTTTTAGAGGGTATTTACGGGCTCTGCCCGTTGATGCATAGAAGTGATTTCTAAAAGAAATCGGAATAATTTCATCAAGGTCGATATGTGTTTCTAATAGAGACAGGAAAGCAGGTTTGTCATTTTCAAGTTTATCTTGGCAATCTGCAAAGATATCAGCCAAAGAAAGCTGTTTGTATGGTATCATATATATCAGAATAACTCCTTTCTTGGTGTTGGTCAGTGGTTTCTTGTCAATTCTATTGTACCATATCCGGTGAGGGGTTATTCATTTTTATTGCTAGAAAAATGCCGTATTTATGCGGCTTTTGGCGTTTCGCAAACGCCTACTTATAGCCAAATGTTCGGGGGTAAAGTCTTCATGAAAAAATCAAAATTTTTGACCGCTGTTCTATCCTTGATAGTTACAGTATCAGCAAGCACATTTCCTGCTTCGGCAAGTACCTATGTTATTGCCAACATACCGGAAAACGCCATAACTTTTGGTAATCATCAATACGCTCTTTACAATGTGGGAAAAAAGTGGGATGAAGCCAAAGAAGCCTGTGAAAAAGAGGGCGGCCATCTTCTTACCATCAATTCAAAGGAAGAGCAGGATTTTGTTCAATCTCTTATTGAACAGAAGGGCACGCGAAACAGCTACTGGCTAGGTGGCAAAAGATCCGAAAATAATTCCGACAGATGGGAGTGGATTACCGGTGAAAGCTTCAGTTATACAAACTGGGGTGCCCGTCAGCCTGACAACCATTACGGTGAAGATTACCTGATGATATACAAAAACAGGAATCCCAATAGTAGCGTTGATGCTCCTTTCACATGGAATGATTTGTGTGCGGAAGGAACATTCGGATCAGAGAGTTTTTTTGGTCTTGATAATTTCGGATATATTTGCGAATGGGAAAGCGATTTACCGGAGGAAGGTAATTCATCATCATTTCCGCAGGAGTGTTTTGTATTTCAGGGCAATGGTAACACGCATTGTGTAATGACCTCTGCGACTATGATGTATAAGCACTATCTGTACCTTGCCAAGAATAATTCATACAAAAATATCACTAAGGAATCCGTCAATGCTCAGGGCGTAGAACAGCAAGGCGTACATGCAGGTGATTTAAAGAACACTTTCACCTACAGGGTTGATAATATTTCTTTTTCCACTGCCAGTAAAAAAAGCCCAAGCAAAGATGAGCTGATTGACTATTTGAAGAGCCATCCCGAAGGAATAGTACTTTATGGATGGCGCACAAATAATGGTAATGTCCAGCATGCAGTATTACTTACAAAGTATTCAAATGGTGAATTTTACTGTGTTGACCCCGGAAAATCAACGTTCCAGGAAGTAAAGCTCCGAGACAGTTCTTTAGCAACCTCAAGATATTTTGGAAGTTATGATGATATCTTTACGGATAAAACCACAATCAAAATCTGGTTTATTAAGAGTACAAATACAATAACCAGCGTAACCGGAGTAGATCTCTCTCATACACGCGTTTCACTTGCAGAAGGCGATACATTCCAGTTAACAGCTTCAGTAAAACCGGCTAACGCAAGTAACAAAAATGTAAACTGGCATTCTTCCAGTGATTATGTAGTATCAGTAGATACTAACGGTTTACTTACAGCCCATAACGCCGGTACAGCTACTATTTCTGTAACAACTGAGGAGCGAGAAATATGCTCTACCTGTAACATTACGGTGTTTAAGAAAGTTCATGCAGAAGAATATCCGAAGGAACATATAGCAGACGGGGTTAAATATCATATCATAAATGATTCTGAAGCTCATGTTGTTGGATATGTAACTAAAAAGAAAAGCTATACTATACCCGATACCATAACAAAAGCAGGTCTCGAATACAGAGTAACAGCTGTTGAAGAAAATGCATTTAAATCGAATAATAAGATAAAGAGTATCTCTCTTGGTAAAAACATCACATCTATAGGTAAGAATGCCTTTTATAAATGTTCAGCCTTGAGTTCGATAAAAATATCATCTTCCGAATTAAATGCAGTTGGAAAAAATGCATTCAAGAAGATTTCTCTTATTCCAACATTCAAAGTTCCTGCAAAGACAAAAAGCAAGTACAAAAAGCTGTTAAAAAAAGCAGGCGCTCCAGGTGCTTCAATCTACAAAGAAACTAAATCAAAAAAATCAAAATCAAAGAAATAATGAACAAAAACAAGCTCTTTACCCGCCATTGTGGTAAAGAGCTTGCTTTATATTTGATATCTCTTGATATCTCCCCCTCAAATAGAACCGCAGGACATGAACCTTCGCTCCGGTAAAACCTCGCTGCCTTTGCTGCTCCTGTCTTATGTTCTGATCACATTCTACTCCGGGAAATATCACACAATTATCACACAATATATGTCCGCATTTTCGCCCTGATTTTATCCATGGATCTGTGTTTTCTAATCTTCTTTAAAAAACACAGATTCATTTTGGCTGAGCATCTGTGTTTTGAGAAATTATTCAATTTACACAGATGGATATTATACCTTCCGTCTGTGTTTTTCCTATCTTCTTCAAAAACACAGACACAATCCGGTTGGGCATCTGTGTTTTGGACAATTATTCAATTTCCACAGATAAATACAAAACTCTCCATCTGTGTTTTTCTATTTCTTTTCATAAACACAGATTCGGTCTGGCTAGGCATCTGTGTTTTCAACAACTTTACGATTTTCACAGATGAATACCTCGTACTTCATCTGTGTTCTTACTACTATTCTCAAAAGCACAGATTCAACCTTAAATGCCATCTGTGTTTTCTTCCATTATTCATTTTTCACAGAAAAATCGAAAGCGCACGTAGATGAATTCGTAGGCCAAGCTAATCATCACCGTAATCATCACTCCCAGCATCTATGCCTGTTACCAATCCCATCGCCTATGCCCACTACCAAATACTTCAAACCCTCACTCTCTCCTCGGCTCCATTAACTAATACCACGATCTCACCTTCAGGGAAAGGTGCGCCGTCGCGCCTCGTTATATCCCATGAAGTGACCTTCATGTTTTTCCAGGTCATTGATAGCATGAGACCGCCCCTTAAGCAGACTCCGCTGACACTTCCCTCAGAGAATGCCTTGGGCAGCGCAGGGAGAAGTTTCACATAGCCATTACCTGACCTCACATAGTCATCGCCTGACTTCACATAGCCATCACCTGACTGCACAAGCATCTCCAGCATCGCAGCTGACGCGCCAAGATTACCGTCTATCTGGAACACAGCTCCCGCTCCCAACGGATGATTGTCCATCATATTATCAAAAGTGCTCCTACTAAGAAGGGCCTCCAGATTCTGGTATACCTTCTCTCCCTCCAGGAAGTGCGTCCACAAACCTATAATCCATGCTCTCGACCAGCCGGTGTGACCACCGCCATTCGCAAGCCTTCTCTCAAGAGTAACTCTCGCAGCCTTCATAAGTTCGGGCGTCTTCTCATAGGAAATCGTGGTTCCGGGATATACCCCATAGAGATGCGAGATATGCCTGTGTCCGGGCTCCTGCTCGTCGTAATCCTCCATCCACTCCTGGATCTGTCCGTGCTTTCCGATCTTGATCGGAGGCAGCTTCTTAAGGATAACCCTCGCCCTATCAGCACCCCCACTAAAATCTATAGCTTCACAGCTATCGAGTGCTCCAGAATCAGCCGCTTCACCATTACCAGCCGTCTTAGAATCAGCCGCGTCACCAAAACCTTCCTTCTCAGAATCTACCCCCAGCACCTCACAGGACTTCAGAAAATTCCCAAGAAGCTCCATCAGAATCTCAATATCCATGGTCGCGCCTTCGCAGAGGCACCCTCTCGTTCCATCCTTCATAATATAGACATTTTCAGGTGAAACCGATGGCGACGTCACAAGCTCGCCCTTCTCATTTTCAATCAAAAAGTCATCGAAGAACCTCACACACTCTGCCATGATGTCCAGGTTTTCACCAAGGAACTCCTTATCCCCCGTGAAAACATAATGCTCCCAGATATGAGTTGAAAGCCACGCGAGTCCCATAACCCAGAAACTTGCCGGGATATAGTGATCCTGCGGCGCCGTATCTGCAAAAATATCGGTATTATGGTGCGCAACCGAGCCGCTGCAGTCATACATTTCTCTCGCAGTTTTCCTGCCGTTCTCACAAACTCTCCTAAGGAGCCCAAAATACGGCAAATGGCACTCCGACAGATTTCCGCTCTCAGCGAGCCAGTAATTCATTTCTGTATTGATATTGATCGTGAATTTGCTGTCCCAGGGCGGAGTAAGGCTCGCGTTCCATATCCCCTGCAGATTCGCAGGAAGGCAGTCTCCCCTGCTTGATGAAAAAAGCAAATACCTACCGTACTGGAAATACAGCGCAAACAAATCGGGATCCTTCTTGCCGGTTCGAAGTCCGGCAATTCTTTTATCAGTTGGCTTTGAGCGCTTATCCTTCGCCTTTTCCGAGCCAAGCTCCAGGGAAAGCCCAAGGAAATTCTCCCTGTAATCCGCAACATGAGCAGCCCTAAGTTCATCCCAGCTCTTCCCACTAACAAGCTCTAAGTTCTTCTCCCCGGCAGAGAGCCAGTCCTCGTTATAGAATCCGGTTTGAATATCTATAAGCAGATCCGCCTCGGCAGCGTCTTTTACAACAAGATGCTCACCTATGGTATCCACGGATCCGCCGGTCACTCTGGCCTTAAGCCGCACAGCAAAAGGGATTCCAGTGCCTGTAACCACCTCGAATCCTATCTCATCCCCGTTTCCCCAGACTCTGTCCAGCCTGTGGTTACACCTGTCGAGCCTGCAGGTAAAACTGAGCTTACCCTCATCGGCTTCAAGATGATAGCACATGATCTTATCAGGGAAAGACGCTATGAACTGCCTGGTAAACTTAGCGCCGTTCTCACCAAAAACTGATGCGCCACTCTCGTAGGAAACCGATGCGATGCCGGTTTCAAGATCAAGCTCTCGCCTGAAATTTTTATAATCAGAACTCTTCTCAAAATTAATTATGACCTCGCCCGCGGGCTCATAGGAACGCTCCGAATTGGGCGTACCTGAAAGCGCCATAAGAGATAACTTCTCCGCTTCTGGAATCCTGCCCTCTCTGATAAGCTTCCTGATTTCTCCCAGATACTTCAAAGCATCCTTGTTGATTCTGTTTGCAGGGCCGCCGCTCCAGATACTGTCCTCGTTCAGGTGAATTATCTCCTGCTCTGCGCCGCCTCTAATCATCGCCCCCATTCTTCCATTTCCCACAGGGAGGGCTTCTTCCCACTTAGTTGCGGGCTGTTCATACCATAAACTCATCTTTTCATTCATAAGCTCTTCTCTTCCGCAGTCATATTTTAAGGAAAAATTTTCCATTCAATAAAAAGAAATCCCATTAACATACCCTTAGATTATATCAACGGGAATGCTAATGGGATAGCTGTTTTTCAATATAAAATTATCTGTTTTCAACCTTCTTGCTGATCTGCTTAACTGTGTAATTCCACAGGTCAACCGTCGGATTGGGAACGTAATGAACACCGTTATTGTTCCTTGCTCTGATGTGATTCTTGGTATAAGAATACAAATCGATAGTTTGCACATGATTCTTTTTTGCCCATCTTGTCAGCTCTTTATTGTAGCTTTGCATAATGCCGTTGTTGTAATAAAGGATATCGCCGATATCTCCGAGCTTTCGATCATCCGAGTAGCCAATCGTACACAGAACAAGATTCACACCCTTTTTCTTGTTCAGCTTTTTGTAATATGAAGAGTACTTCTTGAAATTACCGCGATCATTCGCGCCCATCCAGGATACGACCAAATCGTAATCGCTCAGATTCACCTTCTTTAAAGTCTTCCTCATATACCCGTAGCCCGCACCGTCTTTGGCATATACGGTGATGTTGTTGTGCACCTCACCTTTAATCTCATGCCTCTTGGCACTGAACATATCTACGGTTCTCGAATCACCTATGAAAAGTACCTTTACATTACTATCTATACTCGCGCTGATATGCTTCTTTTTTGAAGCAGCCTTAGCCGTAATCGAGAAATCTGCTCCCGCCGATGCAGCAAACCCAAACGCCATAACCAAAAACAGCATAGCTGCAATATATCTTTTGAATTTGAAAAATCTGTATTCCTTCATAACTTTTTTCCTCCCGCTGTAAATCCAGCAATTTCATTTTTGATCTTCTGCTTTATATACAGACGGGGATGGGAAAATGTTGCAGGGAAAATAAAATTCCCGGATACCTTGTTGTATCCGGAAATCACATATAATAATACTTATTTGATTTTTATATTCTTAGCCTTACTGATAAAGCATAATCACATTTTATATCCACAATCCGCTTTTTCCGGCCCATCAACGCCTGACTCATAATGTGCCCTGAATTCCATGTTTATCTCACGGATTTCTTTTACTCCGTCTATATATGGCTGGTACATCTCTATGAGCCCGGCGCTGCAGCCATCGCAGGAGCCATTCACGTTGCCGATAGACTCGGCAACGATCCGCTCCCTTTCTTCCCTTGTTGTATCCTTAATTAAAATTGAACTCATTTCTCTGCTCCGTTTAGTTTGAAGAAGATGACGCTGCTGCTGATGACGATGCGATCATTATCGCAACAAGCATTGCTGTCTGTTCTGCGATTATCATTGAAATCGCGCCGCTTGTTACCGAAGCATCTGTAACAGTGCTCTTCTCAGAATATGCACCGGACACCACCATGGCACCAAGCATAAGCTTCGTCTGCTTGTTCATATCGAGCATGCCAAAACCCTTTTTGCCGTCAAAGAATTTCGCAGCTTCCGCCACCTCAGATACCAGTTCACCGGTACTTAAGTTTATGTTGATCAAAGTTCCCAGGGATGCAAGCTCATATTCTTTTCCATACTTTAAACCTGCTGCCTTAAAGGCATTATAAATTTCAAGGACCTTGTCCCTCTTATCCTCGTAGCTGCCATCAAAAATCGTGAGCACCTGAGTAAGTGAATATGCGGCATTATCATGAAAAGAGAAGCTCTTCTTTATATATCCGAAAGCCTCCTCAAGTTCCGTAAGAATTTCTTCCACGCTCTTTTCTGTCATGGCGAGAAGCACTGCAAAACTTGTATCTTCATCAGTAGCAATGAAAGGATGCTTTTTCCTCATGCCCTCCAAAAGGTTATTTGTTTTTTCAATAATGGCATCTGCCTCTGAGAACTTGCCTGCATCACAGATCGACATAGCGGCAAGTACCCTGAATGTTGATCCAAAACATTTCCCCTTCTGGAACTTTTTATATACTTCGATCACCTCATCAATGTATTTCTCGGGATCGCTGCCAAGAGCCATTTTTGTTGATACGATAAGCTCATTATTCCCGCGGAAACTTGATAGCGCACCCTGTTTATCCCTCAAAAGGCTTCTGCACTCCTTCAGATAATCCACGTCCACCGTCTTTTCCTTTTCAGCAAAAGCCGCTGCGGCAACAGCCTTCAACAGACTGTTCTCAAGCATAAATCCCTCTTGAATAAGATTCCTGTTTTCAACCAGTAACTCACATCTTTTCTGAACTATATTTTTCATCCTGTCTCCTCCGTTTCTGTCTCGTTCAATGTGTTTGGTTTATTATACTTAATTTAGCTTCTTTGTGAATACATCAAGCGTAAGCGTATTCGCTTCGCTGGGCTTATCCTTGGGGTCTATGAAAATAGCAGTTGCAAAAAACTCTTCTATCCCCAATATACCCTTCAGCTTTGAAAAAGCCTTTTCAGCGCCGGCGCCGCTCTGACATGCGAAGGCAGAGATTCTTTTACCCTTAAGGAGTTGCCCGTTTTCACTGACAAACGTCCTAATAGGAGGTGTGATGTTGCCTGCCCATACAGGAAATCCGATGATAATCTCTTCATAATCATCTGCGACTTCATAAGGTTCAAGTTCCGGCTTCTCAGCCATAACAGCAGATTTTCCTCCCCAGAAAAACTTGGCGAATCCGCTCGTGTGATAGCTCTTTTTAGGAATGAGTTTCAAAGTCTCTGCTCCAATGTTCTCTGCGAGCTTCTCTGCAATATATTCCGTGTTTCCTTCAAGTGAATAATAAACAATAAGTCTTTTCATACATCCTCCCTCCTACTTTTTCCGTGTTATTAAAATCTTCTTCCATCTATTACTTCAGTAACCCTTTGATCAGTTCGCCATTGACGACCGGCTTATCAGTAAGCCCCCGCGGAATAGCCAGCGCGATCGCAACATGAATCCGCGTCTTGCCGCACCTAATCTTATCAATCCCGGTTATCGCAGCGCTCACTTCTATCTCCGGATCCTCAAGCAACGGCAGTATAACATAGTATAACGCATCCTCATCAAAAGAGACATTCCCAAGAATCCTTCCCGAAACCATCTCCTCCGCCACAGCCCTGTCTTCCCTTAGATTAATATTAAGCGGTGTATCAGTGTTGATCGCGGCCGCTCTGCTATTAGAAGCTTCGTCACTAATAAAACCGGTGAACTGAAAAACTTCCTTTTCGCCATCATCGCGAAGCTTATTGCCGATTTTCCTCGCAGCATCCGCCGGAAGCACGTATTCCTGCATCATAAGATGAAAAATATTTTTAACCCTATCCGGATCAGGCGCAACCTGATAATCCGTCATAATCTCCTTGCAGGATTCCAGAACGCTTTTTGAAAAAAGCGAAAACTCCTCCATATCCGGATCCCATATAAACCTGCCCCTTGCCATCTTGGACAGCGGCAGCGCCTCATCGTATATCCTGAACTGTACATAAATATTGCGCTCAGAGAACGCCTTGCTGTTCTCAAAAGCGTCCCAGGAAAACTCATATTTTTCAATAAAGGTTTTGCCCTCGGATTCCCTGATCTTCCTATAAGCCTCTATGACCTGCCGTATCTTCTCATCATCCTCCGGATTCCTCTCTTTACCGGGAGCAGAATCCGGGTGATATAAAAACAGCAGCCTTTTGTATTTTGCCTTTATCTCACTGTCATCATCAGTTTTTGATGCTCCAAGAATCTTGTACGCTTCTTTCAGAGTCATATACGGATATCTCCTTTGCCGGGATAAAAGTTATTCCTGTTCCTGGTATGCAACTCCTGTTGGATTAAACTCCTGCACTTCACCGCTGCCAAAGAGCGCCTGTTCGTCAAGTTCGAACTTCTTTACAGCATCGTCAGCCTTCTTCGTTGCTTCTTCCACTGAAGCGTTTTCTGCCTGTTCTTCCCGGATCTGCTTTATATATTTACAATCATAGTCCAATTGTTTTGACAGATACAGCACACCGGCAAGCTTTAGAACATCGCCGGTTTCGAAGGCAAGTTTCGCATTTTCTTCAATCTTATTTTCACGGTCAGCCCTAGGATATGTCTTTAGGAGATCCACAGCCATTAGGAAAGATGCCTCATCCACGTCGCAAAGGCAATCAAACAAAAAGTCTATACCTTCCAGATTTTTGGGATGGCCCAAAGCCCTGAGAAGTTCTATTCCATTACAAACGCTAAACTCATTTTTATAACTCTTAAAATCAAGATACTCTGATATAGCAACCTGCCCACGTTTTAAAAGTTCATAGGTCCTGTTAATCTCCTTCTTGGAAAGAACTCTTTCAAAAATCTCCTTGTTGATGCTTCCATCATCAAGAACCGGTACATAGTTTGGTGTCGCAATCTTATCTGCGTAGTTGCTGCTATTGTTTAATATGTTCTTTTCCCACAAATATCTAAGGTGTGCCCAATTAAGCTCGGATAAGCTGTGTGTAAAATTCCCTCCTAAATAAAGAGAATTTCTATACTCTTTTTCTGCTCCGTCAGGCATATCTTCATGGTACGCTCCTCTTTCTTTAAAGAACTTCTCCAATTCCCTATAAACGAATGGAAGCCTTGCAGCCATCGGAAGTTTAATGGTTACACCATCGATAGTATAAAGTTTATTATTGTTTTTGCTATATCCGCAGATCAGATCTATAGGAAGATATCCGCCAAGGATACGCACCCACTTGTCGGTGCTGCTAGCGAAAATATGAGATGCCTTTTTTCCATCCTTGAAAACATATTGGTGAAAAGAATCATTTTTTACAATATCTTTCACCTTTGGAGTTCCAAGAACCTTTCCGAAATGCGGGAACTCTCCATATTTTTCCACACTATATGCATTATATGAACGCGGATAAAGACGATCATTATTTGAAGTTCTTTTTTTACGAGGGAGCCTGCCTTTGTAATAAATTAAATAAGTTGGTGCAATTGAACATATGGGTAAAAGAATCCAAAGTGCAATATCTGTCAGGAGCTTTGAGCCGGTTAATTCTTCAATTCCCATACACAAAAATATAGCCACGAAAAAACCCATTGCTGTGCCACCAAGAAGCACTATTAGCGTAGCAAGTGATTGCAGCGTACGAAAAAGGATATTTCCGAACTTATCAAAAAACTTAAACATAATGCAACCTTCTTAACATAATTATTCTCATACAGTATAGACAAAGAAGTTGAAATACTTAATACACAATCACACCCATCACTGCGGCAATGCAAATCAGTACTATCGGAGATATCCCGGACTTTCTAATTTTTCTTGAGCCAAAGTAGACAGCAGCCAGAGCAGAGCATATCACGGCCGCTTTTAAATCCGGAGAAAAAGACGTTCCCTTAACAATAACGTTCTGAGCGATCATGCTGATCCCCATTGCCAGAATTATTCCCATAATACAAGGCTTCAATCCTCTTAGCACAGCCTGAGCATAGGGATTTTTTAACAACCTCTTGAACATGATCATTATAAGTATGATGATTACAAACGCAGGAAGAACTACTGAGAAAGTCGCGATCAAAGCCCCGGGAATTCCGGCTGTCATGCTGCCTACATATGTAGCCATGTTAACCATAATAGGTCCGGGAGTGCTTTCACTTACAGCAATCATATAGGCAAGCTGCTCATCATCAATCCATCCATAATGCAGAACCACATCCCTTATAAGCGGTATCGCTGCATACGCTCCGCCAAAAGAAAACAGCCCCACTTTCAGAAATCCAAGGAGAAGATCAATATATATCATAAGCTTCGTCCCTCCCTGTTCATATATTTACTTACACAGAAAGCCATAAGACTGCAAATACCTGCAGCAAGCATTAACGTTATTGATGATATCTTTACTGAAAAAAGGTTTACGGACATCATAATTAAAAACGCCGCAATTAACACAAAAATCTGAAATGGTTTCTTTGGCATTTTCCTTATCATCTTAAGGGCCGCATCCAATATCAGTATTCCTACAGCTATCTTTATTCCTTTAAATGCGCTGGCAATCCATGCTATTTCAAGAAAGCTGTCAAGATAGAGCGAAATCAAATAAATAATAATAAAGGACGGAAGGATTACTCCGATTGTAGCGGCTATAGCTCCTATCATCCCCTGCTTCTTATATCCTACATAAGTAGCACAGTTTATCGCTATCGGACCGGGCGTTGATTCAGCGATGACTGTAATATCCATCATCTCATCATGGCTGATCCACTTTTTCTTCTCCACACAGATATCCTGTATAAGTGAGATCATGGCATAGCCACCACCAAAAGTAAAAAGCCCTATTCTTAAAAAAGTGAAAAAAAGTTCAATGGCCATCATACCCTCCATCTTCACTTCTGAGATTATATTTCCATCTAAATATCGCCACGCCGATAATAACTGCATATCCCAAGAATGATAATAGTGTTGGCAGTTCTCCGAGAAACAGTACTCCAAGAATTGCTGCAAATATTACCTGTGTATAATCAAATACTGAAATTTCCTTTGCCGGGGCAAACTTATATGCAGATGTTATGCCAAACTGCCCCACCGTCGCTGATAGCCCGGCCATAATCAGACATAATAGCTGCCACGGTTTTAGCATGACAAAATCCATCGCAATAAAGGGAATCGTCACAAGAGTTGAGAACAGAGAAAAGCAGAATACAATTATTGGTGTTCGCTCCCCCTTTTTTCCTAATCTCCGAACAAAAACATATGCCGTTCCCGCACCGAAGCCTCCATACAAACCTACCAGCGCAGGCACAAGCTGCATATTGCTACCGGATGGCCTAACTATTAACATCGCACCAAGAAATGCAATTATGACTGCCAAAATATCTACCTTTTTCGGTTTCTCCCTAAGTATTGGAATCGAAATCAAAATTGCGAAAAACGGAGATAACTTATTAAGCATATTTGCATCTGCAATGTTCAGCTTATCAATTGCATAAAAATTTGCTATCAGACCACTTGTACCAAACAGACATCTGAAGAAAATATCTCCTGCACAGTTTTTCTTTATCCTGATTTTTTCCCCTGACCTAATAAGCAAAAACAGCGATACTACAATGGCAACAGCATTTCTGAAAAATGCCTTTTCCATAGTCGGAACATCTCCTGATATTCTCACAAAGAAAGTCATCAGTGAAAATCCCAACGCCGCAAACAAAATGCAAATTATACCTTTTGATTTATTACTAATTGCCTCGAACCTCATTTTTTCACTGCTCCTCAAAACAAATTGCTTGCAATCAGCCACTACATTATAAACAAAAATAAGCTCTACCGCTATATTAACGGTAGAGCTCCAATTTATCTATTTTTGTATTCCTCAAGCATCTTCAGATAAAAAGCCTCGTCCTTAGTTGCCTTCTCAACATCTGCGCCTCTTCCTAAGCTAAAAAGCCAACTGTACAGATCCTGAATTTCTGAATGTTCTTTTTCGGCCATTCCATATTTCTCCTTGCATTACTTTTTATTCACCTTAGGAATATACTCAGTTTAATCCAAGACGTGTCCTAAAACTCGCACAGTAATACAGAGATTATTGTGATAAGATAAACCTTGTAGATTCAAAAGATAAATACATATCAGGCAGGTAAATCATGAATTACAGACGAATGACAGAACAGGATTTGGCGTATGTAGTAGAAAAGAACATTGAATACTATAACACTGTAGAAGATTGCTGTTGGACATATGAAAAGGCATACAAAAGAATCCACCAAGTACTTACGATGGAAGACTCAATGTGCATGGTTCAGATTGATGACAATAACTGCATCACCGGATATTTAATGGGCTACTTCAAGGAATTCGATGATATAAGAGGCTACTTTCTTGATGAGATTGTTATATTTAAGGGCTTTCAGGGAAAAGGATATGGTACAGACTTCCTAAAAATCCTGGAACAGGAAGTCCATAAAAATGGCGCTTCTATCATAGAACTAAACAGTGTGAACGATGAAAAGCACAAACATTTCTATTCAAAACTGTCCTATTATGAGACCAAAAATTTCGTAATGATGGGAAAATTTTTGGAAGAGTAAATTAAATCCTTGGCTTTATCATATTCCTGAGCATTTCGATAGCCTTCTTATAAGACTCTGCCATGCTGCCGGGATCCTTTATCTCAATTCCGCGAACTGTCAGTTTAGCACCATCGTGGATTTCGGCAATAAGAAGAGTGTCTTTTTCCGGTAGCTGATGCTCTTCGCAGTATCGGAGAACTGCACCTGAAATAGCATCCTCTTTGGCCAATCGGAGTTCATATTCAAAAATTTCTCTGCGGGCAGCTGCCCACTCTGCATCAGCTTCTGACGAGATAATCAGGATAACCTTTGAATGAAATCTTTGCTTATACATTTGAATTTGTTTTGTGAGTATATCTCTGTCAGCATTACCGTAGCATACAAAGATATACGAATACTTATTATTGCTCATACTAATCCTTTATTTCTTCTATATCCATAGTCAAATTAAAAATATATACATCAGATTCAAACGTAGCGCTTCCATCATTCTTGGAATATGAAGAGCTATGGTCATATGCGAATCCAAGTCTTTTTAAAACTTTTGCACTGCCCACGTTTTCTTTTGCGCATTCTCCTTCAAAGGAATGTGCTCCGTAAGCATTAACCGCGTGATCCATGAGTGCCTTCATTCCTTCTGTAGTATATCCCTTTCCCCAATCATCAAATCGATTAACGTATGATAATGTCCAAACATCTCTATCGACATCGTGATTTAATGCATATATACCAACTGCATGCCCATCCTCTTTATCGATAACCAGCATAAGGATATTGATTTTGGATGTAGGATCCTTCTTCGGAAGCCAAACAAGCGGATCCTCAGGAGCCTTACATACAGAACCCATCAAATATTTAAATACTCTTTCATCCATATCCCATGCAGCCATTGCAAGATAATCCTCAGGCCTTAATCGTCTCATTATAAGCCTGTCGGTTTCCACAATTTCTTCGCCGGGGTTGTATAGATTATTTCTATCCATTTAATATCTCCGAATTAATAAGATAGTTATATAAACTCGAAGCTGATGGATTATCCGAAGCCGCATCCTTCGCAGTCTTCTCTGTATAATGTATACTGTTATCCGCTTCAGAGGTCCTTTCCTCACCCTTATAGCCAAAAGGCACATAATACTTTTGTCCATCCAAAATATCTTGAATCATTTCATTGTCCACTTCTTTACCGGCAACATCCCCATCAGTTGCTTTGGATGTGCACCCCGTCATAGCAGTCATCAGTGCCCCTACAATTGCTATACATCCAAGTGTCTTTTTCCCAAATAGTCTGTTCTTCATTTAAACTTTTTCCATCCTTGTTTTCCTCTCCCCCTGGGAATTGATTATAGCAAAGCAGTTATAACAAGGACAATAAATACTGTTACACTAACTATAAAAGGCTGGCGATAAAACGCCAGCCCTGTTTCTTATTATCTATTTTTATACTCCTCAAGCATCTTCTGATAATAATCCTCGTCCTTAGTTGCCTTCTCAACATCTGCCCCTCTTCCCATACTAAAAAGCCAACTATAAACATCTTGTATTTCTTCTCTTGCCTCTGCTATTCCTTCTGCTTTTCCCTTTGCAACAATTTCATCTAATACTGTACACATATTCTGTTTCTCCTTTTTCTTAACATCCTCTGCCACTTCTACAAATCTCCTGTCATCGGTCAATGCTGACATAAGTCCCAGCAACTCTGATACATGCGTTATTTTGTCCGTCGGAGGAATATATTTATCCGTCTTCCTCATCTGGACAAAATAGTCCGCAACAAACCAAAAATCACTCTTAAACTTTGAAACCTGCTCATCAGTCAGATATGCTATTTCAAACAGATTTATAGGATAATCAGGTACGAAAGGCCTTAGCCTATCCGGTACCTCTACCCTCTCATATATACTTTTTGCTGCCGTCCATCTCTTCTTATACCCAAAGTATAACACAATAGTGGTAACCGCGAATCTGGAATCATTATTTTGCGGTGAGAACTGGCTCCTATATGCTGCACCATCATAGCTTAGTACTCTAAGCGGCATATCCGCATCCTCTGTGGTTTCGTTTTCAAATCCCACTTTTGCTATATGCAGCATATTATTATTCCAATACTTTACTACATCCCGCTCCTGCTCCCGTATTTTACCATTAGCAGTATAATTACTGTACGGATTTGATTCTGAAAGAGCATCTTCTGTGATTACACCATCCCCATCAAACAACAACGTATTCACTATATCCGCAAATACATCATTCAGCTCCTCCAGCGTTTTTTCACTCATGTCTTTTTCGGCCATTCCATATATCTCCTTACATTACTTTCTATCCCCCTCAGCAATACACTCAGAATACTCCCTGACGTGTACTATAACTCGTACAACAATAGAGAAATTATTATCTCCCTTATGTATAGAGAATGGCCTAACCGTAATGATGACACGGATAGGCCATTCTTTTGTTATGCGTATTTTATTTATAATTATTTATGATAACCACGTGAGAATGAGGAGCAGTTGGTTGTATTGCTCCCTGTACTTGGTCGTAAAAGGTTCCTCCAGGCTTGAGTTGCGGAGATGAGAGTCATTAAGCCTTAACCCATGTCCTGCTCCAGGCATCATCACTTAATCCATTCTTAACCATACAAGTTAAGGGAAAATCAACTACGCTTTTAAATAATGCATAAGCCTGGTTCGCATCTATCATGTCATAACCTCGCAATCCCCATCATCAAATGAACATGCAAATAATGATGTCAGGCCATTTTTAATACAGTGACGACATTTTACTCAGCACCCTTGTAGTCACTTCCATATAATACTTGTAATCTGCATCTGACATTTTGTTAGTGTCATAAGCATTTATCTTATCAGAGAAATCCTGGTACTTGGTCAACATGTCGGTATACTCAGTCAGCATACTTAATGCATCCCCGGTTCCTGACTGATACTTTTTCATAAAGGCCACATAATCATCCATAAAGCTCTCATAAGAATCCAAAAAAGCCTTTAGGTTAGGATCCACGGCATCCGACTCCGCTTCCTCTTTTACGGGTTCTTCTTGTGGTTCTTCTACACTCGCTTCTTCCTTTGCTACCTCTTCCGCCACTTCCTCTTCCGCCACTTCCTCTTCCTTCAGTTCCTCCTGCTTCTGTTCTTTCTCCTCTGAAGCTTTACTATCGGATGATTTCTGCTGCTCGACTGTCTTCTCTTCCTTGGATACCGCCTTGTTGTCATTGCTGTCGACAATTGTTGATGCTTTTTCTATATTTTTGTTTTCCTGAGAGGTTTTACGCTTCGATCCTCCTGCAATTGCTACGATCAGAATAATCAGTACAACTGCTACTATCCATCCCTTCTTACCTTTTTTCTTTTGTACGGGATTATTGTTCACATAAGAAATTTGGGGTGTTGAGTTGTAAGTAGGAACAGGTTGTTGATTTAAACCGGGACCATTATTTCCCAATGCCGCACCGCAATTGGTGCAGAACTTCTCGCCATCCTTGACCTCTTTACCACAGTTTGGACAAAATGCCATATCATGCTCCTTTCTCCTATCTGCAGTGATAGGTGATCAACACATTCGCATTTTTAGAAAAAACATCCCCTTCCTCAAACTCACTATTACCATCGATCGTAACCGACTCCACCTGACCATTTTTCATTTGATTAAATACATTAAGATCATGTAATGGCACCACTGTTACATTTGAAAAGCCTGCTCCTCTGAACAATATAGCTATGCTGCTATAGTTTTTATTAGAATTGTCCGCCATCGCACTAGAAATGACAGCCTCATTAGCACCGGCTATAATTCTCCTATTATTCTTTTTATTTGCGAATAGGAATAGTGCTCCCCATCCTCCAACGTTCATGGCAAGGATAATGCATAACCCCATTCCAGAATTATTAATGGACATTCCTATGATTCCAAGCAGGAGCAATATCGCTGTTGCTATAAGCCATACAATTATGAGCACCTTCCTGGAAACACTTTCCTTCTCCTCCATTTCAAGCTGCTTTAGTTTTATCAACCTATCCGTTTCAGCCTCCTTGATTCTGGCCTCGTCTATATTTCGATAAATATGCTCATTCTCGTTATTGACAATGACTTTGGCCCCGCAATACGAACAGAATGCTGATTCCCTGCCATTCTCTATTGAAAGATTTGCCCCACATTCCGGGCACTTTACAGATAAAAATTGTATTCCCATTATCATTCACCTCTTTCCTCATCAGGCCGTATGACTTTATAGCCATATGACTCAAGAATAGCTATTACTTCCGGTGTGATATTTATATTCAAATCCGCCTCTCTGGTCCCTGCATGTTCAATTATCCTGTGCAAATCGTCTACTGAAACATTCATGATTTCGGCCAAACGATGAAGATTATCTCTATCTGGAAGTCCTCCGTTTGTCTCCCATTTAGCTACAGCAGACTTGGAAACTCCTATCTTGTCTGCTAATTCTTCCTGTGTAAGCCTCATATATTTTCTTCGTGATGAAATAAACTGTCCTAAATTCACCTTATCCCCCATGCCGTCATATCTCCTATTTTTATGGTAAGTACTGGGATTGTCCTTATCAAATTACTTTTTGTTTACGCTGCGTAAGCATTTTCTGTACTTCTACTTTTAATTTATCAATTCCGGGCACAAAAAATCCCCACCGAAATGGTGGGGAAATCAATCAAATTGTACTATTGTTCATCTGCTGTAATTTTCTTCAACCCTTGTTTTGTCAGCAGATCATCTACTTCATACTGATCAAATATTCTATTGTTTATGGCTACAATAATGCACGCGTCCCTTGGATCCTTGGCATATAATTCTGTCATTCCATACAGTTTTAAAGCCCTATTGGTCTCATCCCAGTTAAAATGTCCCGCCAGGCAAAGCCTTATTATCAGGTCTCTGTCCTTTGTATGCTTTTCCATCGTGACTATCTTACTGCCATATGATTCAGACACTCCGGCAAAAGAATAGACATCCTTCAACTTGATATTCTTCTCATCCAGAATATCCTTCATATAATAGTAAAATGCTTTCTTATTATCAGCCATGTACTTGCTGTTATCCTTCAGATAGGAATCAAGCTGATCCGGCCTCATATTTTCAAGAATATCATTTAGTTCATCTGTAGGCTTCTTCTGCACTTTTTCTATCCTTCAATTTTTTAAGTTCAGCAATAAGCTCCTTGGCTGTATATCTGTTTTCCGCATCCAGACTTATGCACCGCTCAATAACATTCCATACAGCACCTGCTGCCTTCTCTTCCTTAGGAAACTTCCCAGTTATCATTACATTAAGTAACATCCCGACCGCATAGATATCTGACTTTGCAGAGGATGCAGATAGTCCATAACCAACCTGCTCGGGAGCAGCATAATACTGCGTTCCCATGTATCTCGTATCATCCGCTTTATCCGGGTCAAACCACTTAGCAACATTCATATCCAGAAGATACACATTCTCATTATCATCAATAATTATGTTGGACGGCTTTACATCCCTGTGGATAATCGGCGTCGATAAATTATGGAGAACATCCAGAATCCGACATACTTCTCCAGTGATATGCACTGCCTTTTTCTCAGATATGGGACCACTTTCCAAAATTGCCTCAACCGTCTTTCCCTTGATATATTCTTCAATCACCACGAGACAGTTGCTGCTCTCATACATTTTGATAACCCGAGGCATGTTTGATACCGGGTGATCCATAAGATAAGCATATATGCTCTTATTGTAAATTGTGAGGAGTTTTTTTATAAAAAGCTCCCCGGTTTCCCGATGTTTTACAAGAATGACATTCTCCTTACCACCTATATATTCCTGCTCCTGGTATAGCGACAATTCAAGAATATCCTCATCAGACAATCCTCGATACGGACTCCTTGCCTCTGCTTGAAATTCATCTTCGGTAAGATATATCTCGCTGGGATCTATTTTGTTAACGAATCCACACTCCGTGCATTTCCATTCGGGAGTCTCTTCGCTAAATCCCTCCTGCTCATTCATAACTGCACCGCACTCATCACAGATCCATACTATATCCGATTCTATATCAGGATTTATCAACATCTCCCCGCAGCCTTTGCAAACCCAGTATTTCAGAGAAGGATCGTAGCCTTTCTGGAGAGAGAGCGTTGCATAACAGTGGGGGCAGTATTCATAATAATCATCTGAAGACTCTGCCGGAGTACCTTTAGGCCTTATTTTATTTAGTAATCCATCAATGATTCCCATATCTTACCGTCTCACTCAATGCCCAAACACTTTCTATATATTCCTATTTAACCGGTACGCAATGCTTATCGTTTATATCACAAACCTTTTGAACTCTTCTTCGATATTTTTCTTCCATCAAAGGTTCGGTCGTAAGCCACGTTTTCACAACTTCCATAGCCATGAGCCCACCAATTATTTTGGCTCCGAGACAAAGGATATTTGAATCTGTATGTTGCCTGGCAAGAGTAGCACATAACGGATCCTGACATACAGCAGCATAGCAACCGTTTATCTTATTTGCGATAAGGGCACTTCCATACCCAACTCCATCACAAAAGATTCCTCTGTCACACTCCCCCTTTGCTACAGCCAATGCCGCCGGATAAACGAAATCAGAAAGATCGCATGATTCATCATCATACGTTCCGAAGTCTTTCACTTCATACCCTTCAGAAATCAGGTACTTTTTGATTTCTTCCTTCATCTGCGCACCTGCATGATCATTTGCCATTGCAATTGTCATAAATAATTGTCCTCCTTCTCACTCAAGAGGTAGAACCTCATTCATCTCCAGCACCTGTACCTCACAAAAACGGTTTCAGAGACGGAAATGTCAGCCTTGTTTCTTATTATCTATTTTTATATTCCTCAAGCATCTGCAGATAAAAATCCTCGTCCTTAGTTGCCTTCTCAACATCTACGGCTGAAATATTCACCTTGGTAGGTTATTGTTTTCTCTAAAGGGAACCGTTTTATCTGCCATACCCTCGTTTCTTACTCCATAGTTTATTTTAGCGATGTCATCTACAGGAGGATCTTCTCTCCTCATATTAATAATCGTTTCAACTAACCAAACAATACAATTAAAAAGGGCAACGCAAATCCATACCATCAATAGAAACAAATATTTCATCATGTAGAACATAATAATAGCCGTCCATTTAACAGGAATTACTATACAATAATATAGGATAGCGCCGAATATGTTGGATGTACCTTTAATAGCACTCTTCGCAGAAAAAGTAGTCTTATGATATATCTTATTTTTAAATGCTCTTGATGGATTTTTTATCCATCCCATCCCTTTCTTACCATAGAATGGGTTTGCCAATCTTTTGAGCTTGCGCTTATACTTTCCGGTTGTCCTAGCCTTAAAAGACTTTTTAATTGATGGAGTACGAAGACCAACTTTCATCGATAATCCCCCTTATAAATATCCATCATACTATTTGTTTTTATTCCCGCTTAACCTTTTTTGCTCTTCCAATTCATCTTGATAACCTGCAATTATGATTCCTGCAGGAAGCGCCACAATAGCTATTCCTAAAACAGCAGAAATCATAGTAATAAGCTTACCAATTGAGCTTGTTGCATAAACATCCCCATATCCCACAGTAGTTAATCCACATGCAGGACATATTGTTTGAAATGCCTTTAGCACTTCTCCGCAATGAGGACATTTTCTAGCTATTTCTGCTGCTTTTTCTTGTTCCGCAAACTTTTGATTTTCCTTTTCTCTCTCTTTCTCCTGTCGTTCACGAGCAATATTTTCGCGAGTTTCTTTAGCAGTTTCACCTATCGTTTGAGCAGCATCACTAATTCCCTGCGATGCTTTACCAATAGCTTTTCCAACTTCATTCAAAAATGCCATCTTGCACCTCCGAATTTTTAGTCTCCAAAACATAAAAAGGGCTAAAACAAGCCCCATAATAATTATAAACTCCATACTTTATATATTTATAAAATTCATCTTAAATTTCAGATAATTATATCTCATACCACTGAAAAAAGCCGGCGTCATTCCGCCGGCTTTTTTCAGTGTCGCATCCCTTGGCTTAGGTGAAAAATTCGCCGCTGCTGTAGATGATTTTTTTATTGTGATACCATCGGGTGAAGCGTGCGCCGCCCTGGATATCTCTCCCCTCAAACTGAACCGCAGGACCTTGGCCTTCGCTCCGGTAAAGCATCGCTACCTTCGCTGGCTGCTTCGTCCTTTTGACATCGGGCCTGCCTCGATAAAGCGTCGCTACCTCGGCTGCCCTTGTCCTTTGTTCTGATATCATCATACTCCTTGAAATATCACACAATTATCACACACTATACATGATGCATTTTTACTGGCGAGGCAGCCGGTGTTTCGGTCTGATATTGGGAAAAGGTCCTTCCATTTTGTAAGAAATACCCAGGTCGTCCATGACTTCACAGAAAGCGTTCACATATTTTGTATCTCTGATCAGTTGCATAAATGATAGGAAAATCTTATCTGACATGGACAATGCCTCCAGTAGAAGATGTCCGTCCACCATCGCGAAATATGACTCTATATAATCCGCAACTTCTCCAAAGTCAGCCCAGCCTGTATAGTTCGATATAAAGGTTCCGTGCTGAGCCTCCTTGCCCTTGGAGGGGTCTTTTTGTGCATAAGCAGCTATCTTGTTCTTCTGACCGGATATCTTATCTATTTCCTCTAAAAAGTCAAAACGCTTACGAAGTTGGTAGTTACTTACGGTTGGATCAGTCTGAAGAATTATCTGGCTGCGGGTGTAGGTTCCAAGCTTATCAATGTCATAGTCAAAATATTTCCTGTCATAATCTATATGTACATGGCTTAGCAGATCATGATAACTGCTTGGAAGCCCAATGTCAGCACCCGGAAAGTGAGCTGTCTCGCCCCCAATAATCTTATATTTGTCCGGAAGAACTTTGTTAAGCGCCATGGCTAAGGTCATGAGGAAAAAAGCCGCGACACTTGAATCATTGTGCTTGGCAAAAGCCATAATATCACTCTGTTCAAACGTAAACTGATAGTAAATTGGATCCCGCATAAAAGGATTGAACATACCATTTAAGTAGTCCAGCAGCATTACAACAGGATTTTTACTCTTGTATGTATATATGGGCTTTTCATCAAGAAGCATATCTATGGTCGGTTCATCTGTTTCTCCGGGAAGAAGCTCACTGTCAGGTTTTCTAATGCCCGGCGCATCGGGAATAATGCTGTATTTATCGGCAACATATTGATACAGGGTAGTCTGGATCCAAGGCATCATGCCTTTTCCGCCGCACATAGAATGGCTTATGTTAAAAAAGATATCCCTTCCCTTGCAGTCCAAATAAAGGAGATGCCTGTTCACTTCTTCGCTGCAAAGATCCGGAAGCTTTTCCGGTGTCTCAAGCACCACAACATCTCTTTTATTTGGGATAAGATCGTATCCGCCATCCTCTCCGAGAGCCACTTCTTTTGCAAAGTATTGATAGCGCTGCATAGCTGTATTGACGGACTTTCTAAGTACATCAATATCTACTTCATCTTTCATTGTCACCCTTACTCTTATACAAAATGAAAAAATCTTTTCACTTGAGTAAAGCCTGTATGTGTCAATACTATACTTCATGAGCCTATTCCCCCTCGCACCTTAAAGTTGTTTCCTAAATTTTACTATATTCCGTTAGGCATCAATCTTAAATTTGTATAAACAATGTACATATAAATTTCCGGACATAGTCCTGTCATTTTATAACTATTCTTGCTTTTTTACGTCAGTATATAGACAATAATAATTAACCGAAATCCATTTCGCCGAAATCCTTTTCGGTGAAATCCACTTTGGTAAAAGAGAGGACTGTCATGAAGGACATTTTCAGGGGAAGAACTACAGAACTTACGATACTTGATAAAAAATATAAGCAGGACGGATTCGTTATGACTGTCCTCTATGGAAGACGAAGGATTGGAAAGACCAAACTCATAAACAAGTTCATAAGCGAACATGATTGTAAGAGCATATCCTTTACATCCGTAGAACGCGGTGAAACTGAATTGTTGTCATTGATGACGGAATCGGTACTTACTGCGCTTGCTCCTGATATGCTTGGAGATATCAGCTTCAACAGTTTTGAAAAGCTCTTTGATTTTGTCGGAAAGAGAGCTGAAAATGAGCGAATCATCTTTTTTATTGATAAATATCCATATCTGGAAAACCGTGTCCCTATATCCAATCTGTGCTTCAAAAAGAGATTGATACAAAATGGAAAAACGGCAAGATGTTCTTCATACTCTGCGGCTCTCTCGTAAGTTTTATGAAGGATGAAGTTCTTGCTGAGTCTGCACCTCTTCATGGAAGAAGTGATCTTGAACTTAAACTTAAGCCTTTCAACTATCTTGAGACTGCCGAGTTCCTTGATGGATATTCAAATGAGGAAAAAGCCATCTGCTATGGCCTCTCTAACGGTGTGGCAAAATACATTGAGCAGTTCAATACCTCTGAGAGCCTTGAGGACAATATCATTGAACAGTTCTATTCTATTGGTGGCTATTTTTCAGAAGAGCAGATAAAGACTGTTGTGACAAGCGACAGACAGAGTCCGGCGATATACAATTCCATTATTTCCGCTGTTGCCACCGGTCATACAAAGAATAGTGAAATTGCTTCCTGTGTCGGGTCTGATGATGTGACCTATCCGCTGAAAGTTCTGACGAATGCAGAAATACTTGAGAAGAGAATATCAAAGAAACCCTATTATGTTCTGAATGACAGTATGCTTGAATTTTGGTTCCGTTATGTAAACAGAGCTACCAGTCTTATCAACGCTGATAACGGCGAAGCATATTATAGGGCAAACGTTAAAGATCATTTGCATGATTTCATGGAAAAAATCTTTGAGAAAATGGCAAAGGAATACCTACTGATGCATGCCGGACAGGATGCTCTACCACTTCTCACTGAGATTACAGACTATCAGGATTCTGTTCTTGATGAGGACAGAAAGCAAAAGCAGATCGAGATAGATCTGCTTGGAAAAGATGGAAAGAACATAAAACTTATAGGCGAATGTAAATTCAAAAAAACCCCATTTGAAAAAAGTGATTATGAAAATCTTATGGATAAAGTAAAATATCTTCCTGCTACCAATCCTATATTATGTATTTTTTCACTTGGAGGCTTCTCAAAGTATGTGAAAGAACATGCCACAGATTGTAAGCTAATTGGAATTGACGATATGTACCTATAATAAATCATCTATCTCCATCATAAGGATTAAATCCAATCGGTTCATCACTCTCATACTGCTGGGCCTGCTGATAACCGGCAGGCTCATCATCCACAAATGTGGCAGTACTATCGACTACCCTGCTATCGTCATAGGACCTATCGTTATAGGACTTATCCTCGATATACTTGGGGTCATCATCCATAACCAGTGCTGCTATGATATACGCAGGGATTCCGATTCCCGTAAAGAATACCGCGAGCCCCATACCGATTCGAACCCATGTGGGATCAATACCAAAATAATCAGCTATGCCGCCGCATACACCGAACAACTTTTTATCATGACTCTTGTAAAGCTTCTTTTCATTCATAATCTATACCCTCTTTCTTATTCTGATATTTCCTTCAGTATCGCTGCAGCCTTCTCACTCCCATGCTTTGCGGCATAAGAAGCCCACTTCTTAGCTTTTGCGAGGTTCGGCTTTCCCTCATAGGTTCCCTTAAAATATGCTTCAGCTACCTGCTCTGCTGCCTCTATGCTTCCTTTTCCTGCCTTGTCGATCAGATCAAGCAGCGCCAGCTTCTTTTCATCAAGTATGATTTCGTCCTTCATTTCTGTTCCTTCACTTCCTTCTGAAAACATTACTGAACTCCATTATACACGAATCTTTCCCCAAAAGAATACCCTGACCATCTCTGATCAGGGCATCTTTGGTTATATAGAATTAGGAGTTTTAAAGAAGAATTGCTCTTCTTGTTTGTATTTTATCAACCATCAATATGGATATTTTCATGGCAGTGGCTGCATGTAACATCATCCAGCATAACATCTACTGTTGTGTTTTCATGGCAGTGAGGACATGTTATTTCCATCATCTGTGACTTAGCCTCAGCTACCTTCATGTTTGTAGCAAAACCAAAACCTAAAACGATTGTCATTACTGCAACTACCATTGCGATTCTTTTTACAAATACCTTCTTCATAGCTACCACCCCTGCTTTCTGTTTCTTATGGTGATATATTACCAATCCTTATATCACACTTTTATCACAACAAACTGTAAAGCCGATACGATTCACTTATTCTGTATCGTTTTACACTTATCTGATAAGAATATGATATTAAAACCGGTCGATATTATGTATATTCAGAAACGCAATATGGCACGCTATAATTTTCCAATTTGATAAATAAACACGGAGTTACGAAACTTACTAGCAACTTCTCTTTGTTATTGAACGCTCATCTGTGTTTTAGATACTTTTTCTATTTCCTCCTTCATTCCTCCGGAATATTTCCGTACGCAGCAACAGCCTCATCCACTGTCATGGTTCCGTTGCCGACTGCATATATCGCAGCCCTGAATTGTCTGACCGCAGGATCCATAAGGCCGGTCTCCTTGTCGCTGAAGCTCCTGTCTGTAGGTATATCCGCAAGTGACGAATAAAGTTCATCAGTCGAAAAATCATCTATAGGTGTGATCAGGCGCTTGGACGCTGCCATGTTACTGAGCTCTTTCTTGCTGATCAGGAATCTCATGAATTCGTTGGCCATGTCGAGATTCCTGCTGTTTTTGTTAACTGAAAAGCAAATGCTGATGGAATTGATGAAATAACCGCCATCGTCACCTGCAGCCGCGGTATAGAATCTGTACTTAAAAGGATTTGCGGTAAAGGCATCGGATTTGCTCTCTCTCTTGCCCGTTCCCGAAACCACATCACCTGTGGCAAGCATCATAGGTACATCGCCCTCGAAAAATCGCATGATAACCGCTTCATATTCGTCGGTTATCTCCTCCTGACATTTTGCAATATCTATGCAGTCAGAGTTAACAAATTCAGAAAGCCTCTCAAGAGCAGGCCTCATCATCTCTCCCGATGCCGACTCCAAATTATTAAGAGCGTCGACTTTATCACTGTTCTTCATTACATCATATGCAAACATCGGATAGGCAAAACAGTTAAACAGTCCCGATCCGCTGAACACGTCAGGTCCCATCACGGGAGATTCATAGCCTGCAGCTTTAAGCTTGGCACAGACATCCATAAGCTCCTTAAAATTATTCGGAACCTTCAGCCCTTCTTTTTCAAAGATATCCATGTTGACAAGCATTCCATAGGATGTAGTGAAAATCGGAAGCATAACAACATCGCCCGAATCCGTTGTTCTTATCAGAGAATCCCTGATGCATGAATAATCGATACCCACGGAAGAGTCGGAGAAAACCTCGCAAGCTTCAAACATGGCATCATACTTTTCGTCACCGATCATCGAGCCGTTTGTAGTGAAAATATCCGGCGGCTCACTGCTTACGAGAGCGCTGGGGATGACATTTTTATAATCATCCATCGTTACATACTGAAGATTGGCGTTCGGATAGTATTCGTAGAAGCGCTCAAATTCTGCTTCAAGCGACTCAAAGTTACCGTAACTGCCCGCAACGGTTAATGAGAACTCAGTATCCTTGTCGTACTTCGGAGCAAAAGGCGCGTCCCCTTTCTTTGGGCTGCCACAGCCCTGTAAAAGAAGCATAATGACCATGCCCAAAGAAACTACCATTCTCAAAGTTTTTTTCATAAGAATTACCTCTCTTCCGGACCTAAGAGCACTCCACTTGCGGAAGATTCCTTAGGTCAGTCAATAGTTATTCACATCCTACAGATCATTTAAAGGTTCCAGCTCTTTCACCAGCTCCCTGTATCCGGAAATCAGTTCGCCAAGATCTTTATCCAGTCTGTCTGTATCGCCGTCGTTTCCGGCCTTCTCAAGCTCCGCGGCAAATTCGGAGAGCTTCAGCGCACCTATCGCCCGGAAGGAACTCTTAAGCCCGTGAACCTTTACAGTTGTGTTTTTGATATCTCGCTCAGCCCAGAATTTCTCAATTTCTTCGGCCTTCTTATCCGCACTGCCAAGGAACGTTTCAAGAGCCATAAGATAATCCTCGGCATCGCCGCAGTAATCCATACCAGCATCTGCGTCGAGCCCCTTTATTCCATACAGAAAATCCGGAAGCTCATTCTCGTCAGCATCGCCATTTTCAGATGCGATAGTCACTTTATCCTCCGGAAGATACTGCAGCAGCATCATCTCCAGCCGCTCGGCATCAATAGGTTTCGTGAGATAGTCATCGAATCCGGCATTTGTGTACATCTCGCGCATACCGGATATCGCGTTGGCAGTAAGGCAGATTACAGGAACCCCCATATTAGGTGTATCGGTTATTTCCTTCATCTCCATGAGTGTCTCTATACCGTCTTTATCCGGCATCATGTGATCCAGGAAAATTACGTCATAACTCTTACTTCTAAAAAGCGATATGCATTCATCACCGCTTTCCGCAGTATCTATCTGGATCCCGGTCCTCTTAAGCAGGTTTACAAACACCGTGAGATTAACAGCAGTATCATCTACCACAAGTACTCTCGCATCCGGTGACGTGAACTTTTCATGATACTTATTAAGCATACTTGATGAACGTCTGAAGGCCTCCTCGTAATCGCCGATTGGATCCCATTTTACGACCTTCTGCTCAAGTTCAAAGGAAAAAACCGAGCCCTTACCATATTCGCTCTGAACCTCAAGTCGACTGCCCATCATATCGAGGAATCTCTGAACGATAGTCATTCCAAGGCCTGTTCCTTCGATGTTCCTGTTCCGTTTTTCCTCAATACGCTGGAAAGCGACAAACAGTTTATCAAGATCTTCGGGTTTTATGCCTATGCCGGTGTCAGCTACACTTACTCTGAGCATGACCGCATTCGGCTTGTCCTGAAGCTTGTTCGCCTTTACGGAGAAGGTTATGCCTCCCTCCTTGGTGTATTTAACTGCATTTGAGAGAATGTTGATGATGACCTGTTTGATCCTGATCTCGTCTCCGTTAAGGACCATAGGAATATCTTTGTCTACGTCCAGCTTAAAGAAGAGCCCTTTGTCTTCTGCCTTCTTTTGAACCATGTTTATAAGGTCATTTAGAAGCGAAACAAAGCTGTAATCAACATTGATTATTTCCATTTTTCCCGCTTCAATTTTGGAAAAATCAAGAATATCGTTGATGATGCCAAGGAGCGTACTTCCCGCAGTTCTGATGCTCTCCGCATACATTCTGATATTGTCATCTTTGGAATCCCTTAGAACCATCTCGTTCAAGCCAAGTATCGCATTCATCGGCGTACGGATGTCATGGGACATGGTGGATAGGAAGTTGGATTTGGCCTCATTTGCCTGATTCGCCTGCTTCGCAGCCTCTGACAGCTCGCGGTTGTAGATCATCATGACAATCGAATTGAATATTAAAAGAACTAAAAATCCAAGGGATGCTATGCCAAGAAGCAGCCAGTCTATCGAACGGTTTGCCTCAAGATCTTTCGCCGGAATATACGCCAGCAGAACCCATGTCTTCATAGTCTTAAGAGGCGTATAAGATAAAATGCAGTCCTCTTTCTTAAAGTTCTTGATAGTCATGGTTCCTGTGCCACTGGCTATCTCTTTGGTCACATGCTCATATTCCTCTGCCGTGGCCGCATTATATGACTTGTAGTACTCAAAGAAATTGCTGTTCTTAAAGGACTTTCCATGAACGACGTAATTACCTTTCTTGTCGACGAGACTTATCTCAACATTCTCGTACTCACCCTTTAGGAAAACAAGCTTTTGCTCAAGGCGACTCAAAGGAACAACGCGCATCAAAAGACCTTCCTTTGGCGCACCTCCCTCTTCTTCAAGAACAGTAACATTATTTAAAAATGCAATGGACTGCACTCCGTTCATGGGGTTTGTGTAGGCTCTTGTCAGACTGACAGTGCCGTTTGAATCGCTCTCACTTTCTATGTTGTCAAAGATATTTATATTCTTGTAAGTAACCGAATAGTCACTTGGATCAGACACTGTGGGCGTTGTAGAGAGACCTTCCCGTCCGGGACTGTCAAGAAAGATAAGGTGCCCCTCTATCTCCGAAGAACTCTTAGCCTTCCTGATATAGGATACAGCATCCTCTGCTGTCATCGGGGCGCCATCTTCCGCTGAGCGATTGATATAATTCGCCCAGACATCACAAAGATGCTGTTCATCCTCAAGGTAATTGGTGATGATCTGATTTGTAGTCACGGTCATCTTTTCAAAGGCAATAATCTCATTCTTGTTGCTCTCTTCTGCCTTAGCGTTCGCATACCTGATGATAAAGAACAGAATAAATCCCATTATTAAAAGATTTATTGTTATTATCAGCCCTCTTTTCACCTCTGACCCCCTGTTGTCAGGAATATGCATTAAGCCCGTTCAGGCCATAAAATCTCCACATTACTCATAGTTAAAGTATTGCAACAAATACTGTACAAAACCATTATCATTCTATAAAAAAAGGATAAAAAAAATAGACCTTCCCGCCGGGAAAGGTCTATGGGCTGCTTGCATATATTTAATTCTCCATCAAGTCTTTTTGATGAATTTGTTTGAGCACCTGGGGCATCTAATCTCAATTCTGCCCTTTCCGCGCGGTACTCTTATCTGCTGATTGCACTTTGTACAGATATAATATCTGCTCGTGGAACGGTCCCTCCATTGCATTTTCATGAAGTTCACACGTTTTCTCGGCAGTGATGTGACTTCAAGAAATTTCCGATTTTCAGCATGCCTCTTAGGTATATTCTTTGATATGATTCTGAAAATAGCGTAGGCTGCAAGTCCCACCCACATGAAGTAAATTACTGTGTTATTAAAAAAAATGTTTATAAACATCAGAATTACTGCCAAGGCGCTGCAGGTTTTCACAAGGGCATCCACACCGTTTCTTCCATAAAGCATCTGTGCCATCTGCATCTGTAATATATATTTTAATTGGTTCTTTCTGTCCATAATAGCCTCTTACAATTATTCACTCTAGCGCGAAAATCTCGTGCTCTTCCACTTACCGCTCAGGTAGTAACTCCATGTTATCATGAATCCGAGGCCAAAGCCAAAAATTCCGTTCCACCAGATGATAGTATGTCCGAAAATATCGCTGTAGCGGAACAGATATACAACTACAACTCTGATGCCCAGTGCACAGGTTGCAACAATGGTCGGGATTCCGCTGTGGCCGGTTCCCTGGAATACTCCAAACAGTGGGATGTACATGGAAAGCACTATATTAATCAAAGCAATCCTGCACGTCGCTGCACTGTCCCCCACTGCACGCAGTATGGATGAAAAGATGTTGCAAAAGTGATCCTGCAAGAACCGGAAGGGAGAACTTAAGGATGTGTTTCCAGGGAGCTCCCTCCGTCATTGTCTTTGTTATTGCCATGTTTTTTACTTAACCGTTATTTTGCACTTTGCTTTAAATTTTCCGTCCTTGGTCACTACTGTTATGGTAGCCTTTCCTTTAGATACGGCAGTAACTTTTCCGCTCCTGCTAACTCTAGCGACCTTTTTGTTGCTGCTCTTCCAGGTCACATTTTTATTTGTTGCATCAGTAGGCTTGACTGTTGCCTTGAGCTGATACTTATTGCCAACCTTCAGAGTCTTCTTCTTTTTGTTAAGCTTAACCTTAGTAACCTTTACCTCAGTCTCCTCTGCGGGTGTATCCACTGTGGGAGTTTTATTCTCCTGGATTCCGGTTGTGCCTGAAGTCTTATTTTCTTCAGTTGGTGCATTTTCGGATTTACTATTGTTTTCAGTTTTATCTTTGCTTTCAGTAGTCTCTGTGGTAGCTGAATTTTCCTTGGGTTCTTCCTCACTATTTTCCTGGATATTGCCTATCCTTGTCAATGCAAAATCATCCCATGCTCCCCAACACTTTGCAGAGGCTTTAGTATATGCGCCAATTGTCAGCTCTGTACTATCCTCCTTGATCACAATATTGCTTATCGTAGGATTAGTAAACTCCTGCCAACCATTTAGCGTAGTAGCTTCTGATATTTCCTCACCGTCAAGGATTGCATAAAGCTTGAATTCATCACTCTCACCGGCATCCCCGCCTTCTAAAAATACGGCAAGGCTATATATACCTTTATCAAGAGTAACTGTCTGCTTAATATCGAAATCGAAAGCGGTTCCGTACCAGAACTTCATGCACCACTCACCCGAGTGGGTATTTGAAGTATCCTGTTTTATGGCAATTTCATTTGTCTCTACGCTGGGTGTTAATTCCCATCCCGTATTTCCTTCTTCAAAGCCCGGATTAACAAGGTAGTTTTTAGCCTTTATTTCCAGTTTGCAGGTTGTTTCCACCTGTTCACCGTCAACCTCCGCCGTTCCTGTGATTGTGTACTCACCGGCGCCGGCATTCTTCGCAGCGTCCAATTCTTCGCTGTTCCATACAACCGTCACTTCTTTTGAAGTATTGTCGTTGTATTTTACCGTAACTGTTTCAGGCAGTTTTATCTCTTCTCCATATTCTGCAGTGATCTTATCTGCACTGATTTCTGTTATCTTAAGTTCAGCCTTCGCACCGGTTCGCATATAGCTATACATTTTTGCGGATGCCAGAGGATGTCCTGTAAAGTCAAACCATGCCTCATTTTCAACAACAGCTCCGCCACCGCCGCCGCATCTATTCACATCCTTGTCATAGCCGGCTGCATTGTCTGATGCCCAGCCTGTTCCGTAGGTTTCCCAGTTCTCCTTATTTGCAGCAAGGAATTCATCCTCGCCAAGTTCATCCTTTTTATCCTGGTTAACCGGAAGCCATGCGGGTTCCCAGTAAAATACGCCAATACCACCAGTCGCTGACGCAACTGCATTAACTACCGCCCTTACCGAGTCAGCCTGTCCCTGAGGTGATACATCAAAATTGAAGGGCTCTTTTCCCCCATCATAGTCGCCCTGTGATTCTGTATTTTCACAGCCATCTCCGTCCTCAAGTGTATATACATAGGAGGTCTCTGCGACCATAACTTTCTTTCCATATTTTTCAGCAACTTTGCTAAGTTCGATGTTCAAATTATCAAGAGTTCCATGCCAGTAAGGATAGTAGGAAGATGCAAATACATCATAGTCAACACCGCCATCCTCAAGCATTTTTGCATATCCTGAATATCTGCCGCTCTCAGGGTTAGTGAAATGGATTGCTACGAGTATGTCCTTTCCTGTTTCTTCCGATATCTCCCTGACACCTTCAGCTCCTGCGGCAAACATTTTCACCATACCGGCGTTCCCGCTCTCTCCGGCAATTCCGTTATTAGTCTCATTTCCAACCTGTACCATGCCTACGTCGACACCGGCTTCAAGAAGTGTGTTAAGACTTGTTTTTGTATAATCCTTAAGTGCTGCTGCCTTTTCATCTGTCCCCAGATCTGCCCACGCCTTGGGTGCAGTCTGCTTTCCGGGATCAGCCCAAAAATCAGAATAGTGGAAATCTATGAGAACTCTCATTCCCGCATCTGTGACCCACTGTCCAATTCGTTTAGCTTTTTCAAGGTCGCAGTTCCCTCCTCCATAGCCGTTTCCATTCTCATCGCAAGGATCATTCCATACGCGCAGACGCACAAAATTAACTCCGCAAGAACTAAGGAAATTAAAATATCCCTGGTCATCAAGTTCCTCCCCTTCATAATTGTAAAACTTTATACCACCATTTTTCAGTGCGATATAAGAACTAACATCGACACCGGTGATAAAATCCTCATCACATCCGGGCACCTTTTCAACGAAAATTTCTGCATCGACCGGAGTTTCTTCTCCTGTAATTTCATTCTCTTCTGCAGCACATGCAGATGTTCCGATCTGTGCCAATGCCACCAGTGCCATGACGGTGACGCTTATCCCCCTTGTCACCTTTCGCTTTAAACTATCCTTTCTCACTTTATACCTCCCTTTTTGCAATACCCTTTTTTGCGCAAAAGTTGCGCAACCGATTGCGCAATCAATGTACTGTTAGTATAGCATTCAAAGAGTTGGTATTTCTATCGGATTAAGTCACAATAATCCTTCTGAAAATTTTGTTGAATAATCACAAAAAAGGCAGCATAAATTTGCGCAACTTGCGCAACTTTTATGCCACCACATGCTCTGCAAGATAATTCTCAAAATCCTGATTATATCCTCTATAGCTAACCTTAAGCGGATATCTGAAATTCATTCCAAAAACTCCAAGTAGAGACTTAGCGTCTACAGTCAGATGATTGTAGGAAATATCTACGTCAAAGTCGCATTTTGAAGCTGCTCTTACAAAGTCCTTAACCTGATCTGGACTAAGCCTGATTTTCTTACTCATTTCCTTCGTACTCCTTTCAACCCGGAAACAATTGATTTCAGCATCTTGAAACAGAGTGTACGATATGCATGAGTGTTTTTATATCAAATATCTGTCATTTTTAACAATTTCTTTATGTCAGGTAAATCGTACGATCGTAAATCATATCTTATAGGTTGCCACATAGTCCATCTGATCAGGTGCAGTGATTGCCGGAGCCTGTACAATTAGTTCAGGTGCCTTGCCCTCAGAGATGAGCTGGCTTTCGAAGTGGTATATAGCAATTCCGACATCTATCTTCTGAAGATCATAGTCGGGAGTCGTGAAGCCCTTGTCATGCTTTTCATAAAAATGTGCCTTGTCTCCGGCAATTACAACTCGCCAGGGCTGCTTGTTTACAGCTGAAGGTGCAATCCTTACCGCCTCGAGAGCCTCGTATAAGCCATGCTCTTTTGCATACTCCTCGCTCATGGGTGTGCCAAAATCTCCCACAAAGAACAGCTCCTCAAATTTGTGGCGGAAATCAGCCTTCACACCTTTTCTCATGAGTGTCTCTTTTACAGACATCCGCTTTGCTGTGGTGCCGAGCGGACTTATGCAAGGCATGAGCTCACCCTCTCCAAGACCGGACGCCGCTTCAAACTTTTCTCTTGGCATGGTTCCGCCAATCCATACAGTTCCGAGCCCCAGCTCATGAGCCTTCATCAAGAGCTTTTCAAAACTGTACCCATAAGCTTCCTCAACATGCTCCTGATTACTTGTCACCGCGCTCACATAGACCTTCTCACCGGAAAGCACCGGGCTTGAAAGCTTGTTTTCCTCTGCGTTCAGGAATACAAATCTAATCTTTGCTCCATAAGGGTTCTCGATATTTTCAGCAAACGTCTTCAGTTCATCCAGGACCTGCGCGCTCGGCATATTTCCATCAAAAGTTCTTACGCTTCTTCTTGTCTTTGCAAGTTCTAAAAAGTTGCTCATTTTTCTAATGCCTCCCATTCATTAATATTTCAAACTATTTCCTAAAAGCTTCTTCCTGATTTCAAAAAATCTACGCTTACTCAAATTCCTTCATCGCTTTCGCGAACTCCGCCTGGAATTTTTCGTTATCCTCAAGGTATTTCTTCCGACTGATTTCAATTTTCTCTTTTCCCAAAATCTCAGAAGATACAAATCTCAAATGCTCGACTGCCTTCTCGCTCTTAAGGACTATCTGCCTTGAAAAATCGCCCACCATCAGAAGCTTCATCGCCTCTTCTTCGGACAAGAATCCACTGGTGATGATGCCGAAAGTTTCATAGATCGTATCATTTGCTATAGGCCCGATGATCAGATCGTAGTCCGCAAAGACATCCGGCTTTACTCTTCTGTTGGCAAAAATATACTCAAACCACTCGCTGTTTCTTTCAAGAGTTTTAATCTTCAGCACGCTTTCATCAAGCTCATAACGATTGATGATTATGTCTGAACCGGACTTCTCCCTGACCCATCTGCATGCAAATTCAGGATCATCGGTAGTATAGAAGCCCTGCCCAAAGTCGGCATTTTTTCTGCCAAAATGGACATCCGGTTTTTCTATTGTCACATAACCCGCGTGATAGAGAGTGATCATCGCATTACCTCATCTGAGATTATCAACATTGTCACGGATGATTATACCACATTTAATATTTATTGCAATTAGATTGTTTACAATTGTAATCTATCATAGAATACTGAAAGGGAGAATCCATCGAAAACATAAATGTCTAGGCGAGATTTTTAGGAAACGCGATTTGCTTTTATCGATATTTTCTGCTAGAATTTCACACGATTGCATTTAAAGGAGGGTATTTATAATGAAATGTATGAAAAAAGTCATGGATTTGGTGCTTGCGGGGATAATGAGCATCACACTCGCACAGCCGATTGATGTTAAAGCAGCAAACACTATAATATCTTTCGGTACAGAGTACACGGAAACTAACAACGCGGGTACTTGGAATTATAACTCTGCATATAACAATTTACCGGATGAAGAAAACTGCAGAACCATCAATGCTGAATCTGCCGGACGTATTACAATCACCGGTAGTTCAAATGAAGATGTTAGAATTTTTCTCTATGATAGTTACGGCGGATCAGAAATTCAGAACCACTCAACAGACAAGGGCAGATTCACTATAGCTGCCAATGTTACAGCCGGTGCACATTACCTGAAGTTTTGGGACGTTTTTCACCACAATAGTACTATAAAGTACAGCGTAACCTTCACTCCCAACAAGATTTTCACAACAAAGAAAGGCCTTGCATTCAATAAGGAAAATACAGAATACTTAGTGGATTGCACCTACAATACCGCAACAAATAACCATAAGTCTACAGAGAATTGCCGTAAGGTCGTAATATCCGGCAAGAAGAAAAGGTTGAAAATTACAGCTTATGCTCTGGGCGATAGTAGTTCCGATGTTCGTATATATGTATACAATAGCAAGGGCAAGAAGGTTCTCGCCAACTGGTCTGTAAGTGACGGCAAAAGATCCACAACAATTAAAGTGAAAAAAGGCACTTACTATATTAAGTTCTGGGAGTGCTTTGGAAATAATACTGAGTTCCACTACAAACTGAAAGCAAAATAATTGACAGGTTTTGCCTCAAAGAAAAGGAGCTGTTGCTTTAGATGATTAAATCAAGTGCAACAGCCCCCTTTTTAACATTCATTTCACACTTTTCCCAAATAAGGGATCAAGTGGTAATAGCTACGTTATCAGCAAATCTTATAAGCTCCGCCTCGATTCTGCTGTAGTCCGACGCATTCAGGCTACCGAAGGGTCTGTGATAAGATGCTGTATTTATGATACCGAATTCTTCCATTATACTTTCAAAAATATTACGCATAACCTTCTCCCTCCAATCGTGAATTCTCTATACCCTTTATCGGTTTATCAACCGTCAATGTGAATATTCTCGTGGCAGTGACCACACGGGGCATCATCCTTCATTACATCAACTGTGATGGTCTCGTGGCAGTGAGGGCAACTGATCTCCATCATCTGCACATTTGCTTCCTCTGCCTCAACCTTGATATTCTCTCTATTAAAAGCGCTTCCTGATACAAGTGCTACAACTGCAAGTACCATTGCGATTCTTTTAAACATTGTATTTTTCATATCCATCACCTCTCGTTTCATCTTATGCTGTTATCTTACCAGTACCAATATCACACATATATCACACTGTTTTCATTTATAAAAACGAGACATGGTGAGAAATATCTTCACATTTTGGAGGTTTTTATTTTTTCCTTCTTTACGCCTCCATTAGTCTCTGTTTAGCCTCAGGGTTGTTGTTGATGATCATCCCAACTTTGGAACAAGCCTTCATATCTGAGCAAGAACCACAGGTCTCCATCTTCCTGCCCAATGCGCATTGTCTGATCTCACAAAGTGACTGGCAAAAAGGTGTCTTAACTCCTGTAAGTCTGCAGCCAACGCAGTTTATCATCTCGGGAGTGATATCCACTCCATTTAACTCGGTCCATTCCTTTGCTACCTTTTCTCTTAGTGAATTGTCATCATTAACTGTAGCAATACGAGCTTCACACTGTTCACAATCCAGTCCGCAAAAAGCAATAAAATCTGTCATGACACACCCTCCTATGAATAGTCCCCATTTATAATTGGTATTATTTATGTATTTAATGTATCAGACATAAAAAAACAGATTCGCATCCACACGGATTTGAATCTGTTTTACACTGATTTATCAATCATAATTTATTGCTCGGGGACCAGTCTGTAATTACCAGAGATTTCATTTGCATGTTCTTAGGGATTACACCTCTGGCAAGGCCTAAAGCCCTGGTCTATGGCATCATCTCTTGTCCCTTCCAGATATACCTTATTTTTCTCCTTCATATCGTTTACACTGTCACATTCCGGTCTGTGAAACACGTGAGAATTCCTGTTGCCGACATAAGAATAAGAAATATCATCAGGTATCATTTTTGAAGTATTATCTGTAACTTCTTTTTCGCCATAATCAGGAATTCCCTTTGTAGTATCATCACCGATACCCTTCGTACCACCATCTGGCACTCCTTTTGTGAAATCCTCCAGGCTTGTGAAGTTGTCGTCTTCTTCAATTTTATTGCTGCCATCCTTGTAATCAATGACCACTCCGGGCTGTACATTGTAGCAGTACACGTTAAAGCTTACGCCTCTCCCCTTATCCTCTACAGAAAGCGCCTCTATCCGGACACCGTCACACAGGAGATTGTCTCCCGAAAATATCGGAGTAACCCTGTACATCACATGATACCCGGTGCTGCGAACATAATCCCCAACCTCATTTTCATAGGGAATCATGGCCTCGTTCATGCACCTGGTGCCGGTTATCAGATTCTGCACATTGGCATTTTCTCCGGTCAGCTGATATGCGATCATATGGCATCTGTTATACAGAAACGGAGGATCAGTATCCACAAGTCCGGGGTATTTATTCTGCTTCCAGCCTGTGGGTTTGACTTCGGCAATGGACTCCCTCTCCTTGGTCGGCATAAGGTCCTCACCAATACACGCCATGGCGGGAGTACACCTTCCCAGCTCATCCAATTCGCCGTATCTCTCATAAGATATGCTTGTAATCTCCGACGAAGCGAATGAAGGAACATTATTATTTAGTATGATGGTCTCGGTCCCGCTGTACGCAGGAATAACAATAGCTTCATCTGTCGCAGCCTCGCTATTCGCATTTTTGCACATGCCAATAACTGATACTGAACACATGAAAATAACCAGTACCACCACAGCAAACAGCCATATTCTGTTTTTCTGGAAAAAGCTCTTCATTTCCCGTCCTCCCGAATTCTGCGGAAACGGCCTAACCTCTATATACTAAGTGCCTCAACATACAAGATCCCTCTATATACAAGATATCTCATTCTGTCCCGAACAAGTATGAAATTTTCGTGAAATTATATCCCCTAATAATCCTCGCCAAATAATATCTCCTGAAGTTCTTCCTGAGCATACGGAATCCTTGGATACGGCTTACGAAGTTCAAGGCTGAACATCCATAGATGCAGGGCAATAAACCCCAACAAAACTTTCTTAAGCGCCAGATATACCGCCCACCAACTACACCCAAGTATTGTTAACGGTATTTTAAAGAATTCGGCCAGAGCAAAAATTGGATCCATAAAGCACCTCCTGTGTTCTAAATACATGATATTTTAAAACCATCCTAGGTAACAAATGCATTCTAGGGAAGGTACAAATCCATTCTATCATTTTTACTGTCCAATTTATAGTACATTTATCATCTAGAGCTAAAAATCACCTAATCCTATCACCAATTTAGTGTTATAATATCTTCCCGGGAAATCATTGATTTCCAGCAGGCATTTAAAGAAAAGCTAATTTTATTAGCAGGCATTTTTGACAAGCTATTTTATTAACACGCTTGTAATTAAGTAATATCAGGGAAAGAATTTGGGAGTAGTTATAAAATGAGAAACAATTCATCCGATGACTGGAATGCAACAATACTCATCATCTGGATTATATTCATGGGCATATCGCTTGCCTCAGCTATGGTTGACGGAGTTAATCTGGTCTCAAACCATAAAATCTTTGAGGGCATTGTTTCACTGGCAGTGTTTTCGATAGTAGCATTTTACATCATATATTCATCTTTAAAAAACATGTTCCCCTCACTTCTATCCGGGGAAAGAGCCGGACAGCAAAAGGAAAAGTATGACAAATTTCCTCACTTCGGAAAGGAACTGGACAACGAGAAGGTCTCGATGATCATTGAAAAATCCACTTTTTCAGACTATGTGACCAAAGATGGTGAGACGCTGAAAAACGTATGCGTCAGCGACGATAACAAGTGGATATGCATCCTTGGGGGATATCTGCCGGCGGACCTGATCTGCGGCTATAACGCGAAGAAAAATGAGCTTCTGGCGATAGACGGCGCGGCAATCAAACTCCCTTTTAAGGCGAAGATGCCTCAGATTCGAAGGGATCTTGATGCATTTTTCAAAGACAGGGGCATATACTATAAGTCACTTCCGAAAAACGCAGAGGACAGCTACTACAAGGCGCGCCATACCTTTGGTCTCTACATCGACAGAGAGGACTTCGGAAGGGTCCGCTATCTGTGGGAGAAGGACCTCGCCAACGAGGATAATGAGTATTTTACATCTGATAAAAATGGGAACAATTGCAGAGCGTCTGACGAGCGAGACATAACTTTCGCGATTTTCGAACGGGTTCTCTCTGACAATGATATCTTGAAACTTGCTGAGAATGTGCGCGGCGGCAGAACTTCGCTTTCGCGATTCCTGAATTTTCAGAACTATCTAAACGAATTCAGCGCGTGCAACTGCGTAGAACTTCTTGAAAAAATTGAATATCCCGCAAATGCTGCGGGAATAGATTTCCTTTTCGACTGCCTAGGAGATGTGGATGAGGCCTATTTCAGGCCTGCTGTAGCGGCTCTCCAGGGATATCCCAGACAGGCAGTGACTATGAAAATCGAGGAGAAGGTGAAGCTCGCCTACGAAAACTACGATGTGGTGGGCCTCGCAGGGCTTATGTTCCTGGCAAAAGAAATCGACTACACCATCGAGTACATCGCCCAGATGCAGGAGCAAAAACCGCTTCAAGAGCATGGTTTATCGCAGGCTCAGAATTCACCGAATCTTCACACTTTGCCCACAAAATTTTAGTTTCATTTTAGTATTCTCTATTATCATAAAGAACATCAAGAGGAACACAAAACCTCTTGGCAAACCCCTTTTAGAAACTTTTCTTCATAACACAAGCTGCCGGATTTAAAACAATCCGGCAGCTACCCCTCTAAAATTCAGCTGCAGAAATGCAGCTTTTACCTCTATACAAGTGTTTACACCTTTGAAATATAATTACAACTATTTACACGTTTTATATGAGTAAATGTCACTAAGCCTCTATCTACGCTCAATTACATGATTCCAACATACTCATATCCGGCTTCCGTAACAGCAGCCTTAATAGCAGCCTCATCCACGTCCTTGGAATTTGTAATGGTTACCAGATTCTCCTCGTGGGAAGCTACCGCTGATTCTATTCCGTCAATTGCCTCAAGCGCCTTCTTTACGTGAGCCTCACAGTGCTGACACATCATTCCGTTAACCTTAATCTTCATCTCTTTATTCTCCTTTTCTTTTGTATCATTTTCCTTTGTATCATTATCAACCCGAACTTCTTCTGATTGAATAATTCTATAATCAACAGCATTTTTCACGGACTTGTCCCTCGAGCCGTCATGAACCTTTATCCAGTTAAGTCTAAGCGCATTCGATACCACGCAGAAGCTTGAAAGTCCCATTGCTGCTGCCCCGAACATCGGATTGAGCGTCCATCCGAAGGCTGCCACATAGCATCCCGCAGCAAGAGGGATTCCGATCACATTATAGAAAAATGCCCAGAACAAGTTCTCGTGGATATTCCTGATAGTTGCTCTCGAAATTCTGATGGCTGCTGCAACGTCGCGGATACTGCTTTTCATAAGTACAACATCAGCTGCATCTATGGCGATGTCCGTTCCTGCCCCGATGGCAATTCCAACGTCAGCGCGGGTTAGGGCCGGTGCGTCGTTTATTCCATCACCCACCATAGCAACCTTACCGTGCTCCATGAGCTTTTTGATAACAGACTCTTTCCCGTCCGGCAAAACTCCGGCAACAACCTCATCCACACCTGCCTGATCCGCAATTGCTCTTGCCGTGATCTCGTTGTCACCCGTCAGCATCACCACATGTATGCCCATTTTCTTGAGCTCGCTGACGGCCTGCGGTGTATCTTCCTTTATAGTGTCAGCTACAGCAATTATTCCGGCGAGCTTGTTATCCTTTGTGAAAAGAACCGGCGTTTTACCCTGGCCGGCAAGTTCATTCATGTGTGCAGCGGCGCTTTCCGGGATATCTGTGATAAATCTTGCATTTCCTCCCGCAACTGCCACTCCGTCAAGCTTCGCCTTCAGTCCATTTCCTGAGAGCGCCTCAAACTCCGTTGTCTCCCTGAGCTCCACCGCCTTCTCTTTTGCGTAATCAATGATTGCCTTTGAAATAGGATGCTCACTCTTGGATTCCAGCGCATAAGCGACTGTCATCAACTCTTTTTCATCAAAACCGTCTGCCGGAATTACATCGGTAACCCGCATAATTCCTGTAGTAATCGTACCTGTCTTATCAAGCGCTACTATCTGTGTTTTTCCGGTAAGTTCCTGCACTGCTGCCGTCTTGAACAAAATTCCGTTTCTGGCACCAACACCGTTTCCGACCATTATCGCCACGGGAGTTGCAAGTCCCAAAGCGCACGGACAGCTGATTACCAGCACCGATACGGCTCTCGCAATCGCATAGCCGAAGGTCTGCCCGACGAGCAGCCACAAGATAAATGTTATAAACGCAATACCGATAACCACGGGTACAAATACGCCTGAAACTCTGTCGGCAATCTTGGCAATCGGCGCCTTGGTTGCGGCAGCGTCACTGACCATTCGTATTATTCCCGCAAGCGTGGTATCCTCGCCGACCTTTGTGGCCTCGCACACCATATACCCCGAAGTATTGATGGTTGCAGCTGAAACAGTATCTCCTGCCTGCTTCTCCACGGGAACGCTTTCTCCCGTGAGTGCGGACTCGTTAACAGCGCTCTCGCCCTCTTTCACAATACCGTCCACGGGTATGCTGTCTCCTGGCCTTACGACGAACCTGTCTCCGACCTTCACCTCATCGATCGAAACGGTTCTCTCTTGGTCGCCATCAAGGATAACTGCCGTCTTGGGCGCAAGCTTCATAAGGGCTTTCAACGCGTCTGTGGTCTTACCCTTTGACCTCGCCTCAAGAGTTTTTCCTACCGTGATTAGTGTCAGGATCGTAGCCGCTGATTCAAAATAGAACTGATCCATGTAGTGCATTACCAGCTCCGTGTTCCCGGCCTTCACCGCACCCGTCATGGCGAAAAGTGCGTAGACACTGTATGCAAAAGAAGCTGTCGCTCCAAGGGCCACCAGGGTATCCATGTTCGGCGACCTGTGAATAAGCCCCTTAAAACCGCTGATGAAAAACTTCTGATTAATCACCATGATAAAGCCCGCTATCAGCAGCTCATACAATCCCATCGCCACATGGTTGCCGTCAAGAAACGGCGGAAGCGGCCAGTTCCACAGCATATGTCCCATCGAAACATACATGAGCGGTACCAGTAAAATCAGCGAAGCGATAAGTCTCTTCTTAAGTACAGGCGTCTCTGTATCCTTCAAGGAATCCTCGTAGTTATTGGCGGTAGCACCGGATTTTGCAGCACTTTTAACACTTGCACCATAGCCTGCTGCCTCTACTGCCTTAATTATTTCTTCCGGAGATGCGCTGCCTTCAACGCCCATCGAGTTTGTAAGAAGACTTACAGCACAGCTCTCAACCCCGTCCAGGGCATTTACAGCCTTCTCAACTCTCGCCTGGCATGCGGCGCAGCTCATTCCGGTTACATTATATTGTTCCATTTTTCACCTACTTACTTCATGAGCTTTTGCAGTGTAACCACCAGCTCGTCAATAATCTCATCGTTACCTTCACGAATGTTTTCAGTCACGCAGGTCTTCATATGATTTGCTAAAAGAACCTTATTAAAACTGTTGAGCGCACTTGTAATCGCAGACACCTGCACCAGGATATCCGTGCAATATGCGTCGTTCTCCAGCATCCCTTCAACGCCGCGAACCTGCCCTTCTATCCTTTTGAGCCTGTTCATAAGATCTCTCTTTTCCTTATCGTCTCTGTCCTTATGCTTGCCTGAGCAGTGCGGACAACTGCCTTCCATTTCTTCTATTTCTTCCATCTTGTTTTCGTTCTCTGACATATATTTCCTCCATAAATGATGGTTTTTCATGATGCACAAATACCCCACTAGGGTATACTGGTTTTTCTCCAATATATACCCTGGTGGGGTATCTGTCAACTTAATTTATGCAATCCATTACTTGAACAGCGTGCTCGCTATATTGTACTTTGCTATGCCTGCAATCATCTTGCCAACCTCGGCGAGTTTCCGCAGTCAGGGCAAAACCTCTCATTGCCACTCAATTCTCTTCCACATTTCGCACATTTAGACATAAGACACCTTCTTATATTGATGTATCTCCGTGATTTCCTCTTTAATCTCATCATTCTATTCCAAAATGAGGTAAATCTAATCAGCCAAAATGTAACTTTTTTTCACAATTCCCCCTCAAAAAAAATAAAAATAAACATTGTAAATTGCTCTAAAGAAATTCGAAAGGCCAATCGATATATCATGTGTAAGCGAGAAAGAACATTCAAATGGCCAATGAGAATGAAAGAAAAAATAAGAAGAATAAACGGAGGTTTCTCTTATGTATATGTACGAATTATTTCTTTCAACAGATGTAGAAGGCAAGAAGATCCACTTTATCCAGACAAATCACAAGGTTGACAATCTTGAGAAATGGCTTGGAAAGCTTGTAAAAGATAATACAATTACTGAAGACGTAGCTAACGCAGTTACTTTCGTTTGGTAATATAAATATATAGTCACTACCGGAGAATCCCTAAACAGGATTCTCCTTTTTATTTTATGTAGCCCCTTCTAGAACTTCAAATTATCTCCGAGTACCGGGACCTTACTTGCGAAGAAGGAAAACTCTCCGCTGTCCAAAAGATTCCCCGCATCATCAGTAACCCTGATGTCAAATACCAGGATATGTTTACCGGTTTTAAGTTTCATGCACTCACAGTAGATGTATTCCGTGTTGACCGCAGGCAACAGGAAATTTAAATTTGCAGATACTGTCGTAACATAATATCCGCTCATGCTTGCCGTCGCACCGGCCATTACATCAACAAAAGAAAGAAGTGCTCCGCCATGGATACTGCCGTATGTGTTGTGAAGTCTTGTATCACATTTGACCCTAGACTTGCTATATGTGGGGCTAAGCTCCATCACCTCAAATCCTATAAACTTGTTGTATTCGTTGTCATAAAGCTCAGCGAGCATTTTCTCCCTGATTGCATTTTCTTTTTCAGTACGTGCCTTACGCATTTTCTCTCCTTAGCTATCTAAAAAAATCCTAAATCTATTATCAATCACTTACCGCATGACATTAACTACTTTAACATCCGACCAGGCGCCTGAATACTCTTTTCCCGAAATCTTCTTGAAGCTTCTGATTCTGACATAGTAATTTTTACCGGCCTTCAGACCTTTTATATTGGCTTTAGTGACATTCTTCTTGCTTATTATGACCTTTTTCGTCTTTTTCTTTTTGAATTTCTTATTAGTGGAAAGCTGAATCTCATAGCTGTTCCCGGCAGTATTCTTATTCCATTTCAATGTGAGTTGCTTTTTATGTTTACTCTTTGCCAAAGTAATATCCGTCTTGCCGGGAAGGATTTTGAAAGTTGTTGAAGCCGATCCGCTGCAAAAGCCTTGACCTGTTACTGTAACTAAAGCAGTTCCGACCGCCTTATTACTCTGGTAATTCACTTTATATTCAGAACTATCCAGGAGTTTCCCGCTTTTATCTGTTACAACAACTTCAGGCTTTATAAGCTTTCCCGTGTAGGTATACGATTTTTCCGAAACCTCAACCCTGCCTATTGTAGTATTGACGGATGCTACATTTATTCCATTTCTGACCGCAAATCCGTATGCCAGATTTCTGTTATCAATAATTGTATATAAAGTTAATCCCTTTATCAGTTCATATTTTCCGGAGGCATTTTGTTTGAAACCAAAGGCGTAATCACCACAAGTTGATACCATTCCTCCGATAACCAGTTTTGATAATGAAGTACAATTTAAAAAATCTTTTCCTCCCAAATACATAACCTTCGGGAAATATGCAGAAGTTAAGGAAGTACAGCCGGTAAATGTGTTGCCCCAGAGAGTAGTTGCGCCGGGAAGGCTTATGGTCTTTAAACTTGTGCAATTTGAAAATGCCTCGTCCTCTATACTCTCTGCTTTCGGAGCGCTAACCAATGTCAGCGACGTGCATTCTGAAAAGCCGTTTTTTCCAATCGTTCTCGCTTTAGGGAGACTCACTTTCTCAAGACTTCCACAGCCCTTGAAGCACTCTCCCCATGCATATTCAGCGTTAGGAAAATTGACAGATTTCAGGCTTACACAGTTTAAAAACAAATCGCTGCCTACTTCCTTGGCACTCGGAAAATCAGCTGACTCCAACGCAGTACAATCCTCGCATACATTAACTCCAAATTCAGTTACCTTAGGAAAAGAAACCGCGGTAAGGCTGGTACACCCGGAAAAAACATAGCAGCTTATCTTGGTAGCCGCCGGAAGAGATACACTTTTCAGCATCGGACAATCCTGAAAAACACATTTTCCTGTACCGGTAACTTTGGGGAAACTCACTTCTTCAAGTGCACTGCATTCTTTAAAAGCATTGAACGGAAGATAGGTAATCATAGGAATGTTTACATTTTTCAGTGAAGTGCAGGCGTAGAAAATCCATTCTCCGATAATTGTGGTTTTAGGAAAACTTACAGATTCAAGATCTCTGCAAAACATAAAAGCTCTCTCGGATATGTTTGTTATGCTGTTTCCGGTCACGCTTTTTATATTTCTGCATGATTGAAATGCACTGCCTTCGATTCCTGTAACAGGAAGCCCGTTTATTGTTTCGGGAATGACTACCGTTTGCTCGTTACCTTCATAGCCGCAAATTTGTACATAGCCCTCAGGATATGTTTTGTATTCAAATCCATCAGCAGTTTTTGAATAAGCAGAAGCCTTCACCGCTGAAAATGGCGCAAACTGCACTAATAAAATCAGCGCGATGACATATAGCCAATTAATTGTAAATCTTGTTTGTATTTCATGTTTCATTTTTCATACCTCTCCCCGATTATATCTTTGCCAGATTATTTACCAGTGCATACTAAGCAATCAATATTTATACATCTTAATTACCACATTCTTGGGCACAGCCTTCTTAAGTACTTTTCTGACTCTATTGTAGAACTTTTTATTTTTTGTTCTGATGAAAATTGTAACCTTATTTTTCTTATTGAGACCCGTAAAAGCATTTTTATCTACTTTCTTGAGATCTGCTGCTATATAAATTTCTTTAAGATTACTATAACCCTTAAATGCTGCTTTTCCGATAGTTGTGACAGGATAGTTGTAGCCTCCGATTTTAACTGATCCATTAATATCGACCATCTCAGCTCCCATGCCCTCTTCAGTGATAGGCTTGAATGTCAGCAAAACCGTCATCGTGATTGTCGCCAACGATAAGGCTTTTCGTCTCACTTATCTCTAAAGCTGATAACTCGCCATCCTTGTCCTTGTCGCATTTTTCGCTAACAATTTTCCTAAATCCGTCATCAGGAAAATTGCCGGAATCAATTGCAACACCCCCGACAGCTTTAACGCTGACTCCACTAAAAAGCATGCATGCAGCTGCAATACATGCACCATATGCAACATGAAAAGCTTTTTTCATTATGTCCCCCTTTTTACCGATAAAATCACTTTATATCCGTCACTTGCAACAATTTTTCTGTAAGCATCAGACCGGAAATTGTCCCGTTTACCTTTATTTCATTTGAAACACACATATCGATTGCCTTTTTCAGTGGAATGAATTCAAACTCGATATCCTCGGATATTTCGAGCTTCTGTCCGGAACACTTCCTTACATTCTTCGCCAAAAAGATATTAACAACATTTGTATCTTTGGTAGGATAGTCATACCCGGAAATTAGTTTAATCCATTCATCCGAAGTATATCCTGTTTCTTCAAGTAGTTCTCTTTTTGCAGTTTCTAACGCATTATTGCCTTCCTCTATTACTCCACCCGGTAATTCATATAAGAACTCGTCTACAGGATATCTGTATTCTTTCTTGATCAAAACATTATTTTCTTCATCAAGTGCAACTATAAGTGATACATTTTTCTTCTCAAATACATAGAAATCATCCATGGTCGATCCATTTGGCAGAAGAACCTTATCTTTTGCCAATGTAACCCATCTGTTCCTCACAACATATTCTCTGTCCAACTGCTGCCATTTATCCATCAATTTATCCTTCCAGGTATTCCACCGTTTTCCCATGCGCCAATGCATACTCAATCTCAGACCTTGTGCTGTCCCCGATGTAATTACCCACATTGATCACATATATTCCGTCCGCCATGTCGATCTTGCGTTTATGCATATCATCGAGCATTTCCTTAGTCTTGGTGAGCGTTCCTTCATCCATATTTTCCCAGACTTCCTGGTCTCCGGAATGCCCGAACAGCCCAACGCTTATAACAATACATCCCTGCAGAGTGAGCCTCTTCTGAGCTTCCATGAATTCATTCTTGAAACGTGTACTTCCGCAAAGCGTTATTACCTTATATCCTCCAACCATGAAAACCTCCCCATTATGTCATTCCAGAACCAGTTCTTCGCCCGGCTTGAGTATTATCCTCCCCGGTACGTCGAAACTTTCAGCCACCGCCTGATCAAAGCAGTTCGTTTTATCCGCAGGAATCATGTGATAGGGTATGTTGTGCTTTGCGCCTACAGTTTTGGCACACTCTATCGCTTCCTGCACATCCATGTTGTAAACTCCGTCGCAGCAGAAAAATGCGTAATCGAGATTTCTCTGTGCAAGTTTCTGCATCTGCGGCGTCGTAGAGGTATCTCCTGAAAGATACAGCGTCACACCATTGGAAAAAGTAAGGATAAATCCCACACATTGCTTTGCATCATGATTCTTGTTGTAGCCTGCCTCCACAGCTTCAACCTTTACATATCCGAGGTCAAAACTCTGATGCTGCCCTCCGCTTAATGCTTCCTCCCACGAGATAGTCTCACAATCAGGATTCTTTGTGGTTATCGTATCCGTTTGCGTGTGATCATAATGTCCATGTGTCATGAGTATCAGATCTGCAGGCACATCATAGCCCTCCCCTGCAAATGGATCCACATAAATCACCTTTCCCTCAGTTGTGGTGATCCTCATGCTCGCATGTCCCTGGTACAAAAGTTTTGCTGCTCCCATTTCCTCTCCTCCGTTTTCTGTTTCGTTATTGTTATTTATTTCAATATCCCCGGTCCAGTCGATGATCCCTCCGAATTCATAAACATTTGAATATCCCATATCCGCAAGCTTCTGCGACGCTTCCTTACTGCGCCTTCCGCTCCTGCAATAGACGAGTATTATCTGATTGGGGTCAGGAAGTTCCTCAGGCGGATCCACATCAATGCTTTCATTCGGAATTAAAATCGCGCCCGGAATATGCCCCTCTGCATACTCATCCTCCCTGCGGACATCGACGATAACATGGCCATCATCTTTTTCCATCATCTCTTTCGCCACGTCCTGCGATATCTGAGTATACTGAAATGTTTGTATCATCCCATCGCCATCCATGACCTGGCTTCTTTCGCTGCAGGCTGTAAACAGCAAAAGGAACATCACACAAAAAGTAACCCACCATTTTTTCATAAGCTTCCCTCAGAATGTGCTTTCAGGACATAAGTTTCTTTTAGTTTTTCTATCCTCTTTGCATCCATATTATTTTCCAACTTCAACTATATTATCTTTTTATTCATCCATTTTCCGGTCTTGAATCGCCAGATATCAAGAGCTGCCTTAATGCACCAGTCAAGCACCATTGCCAGAGCTATTCCTATTACACCCATGCCCATCCACAGAGCAAGGATAAATGACAGGACTGTCCTGCAGATAACTGTGGCAAATATCGATGCCCACATCGTGAATTTTACATCACCCGCAGCTCGAAGCCCCGATGAAAGTGGGCCTGAAAAAGGCTGAACCAGCGCAGAAAACAGATTGTGTATCGCAACTATTATCAAAATCAGCCGCTTTGTCTCATCCGAAAGATTATACAAAGTACGCAAAACCGGCGTCAGTGCCATTACCATCACATTCCAAATGATTGCCAACACAAGCGATAATCTCGTAAGCTTTCTTATATTCCACTCAGCCGCCTCATAGTCGCCGGCGCCCACACACTGTCCGACAACTGTGATGAAAACTGTTCCCATTGACATGCCCATGCATGCAGCCAGTGACCAGAATGTCTGTCCTGTGGTATTTGCAGCTATCTGCGATGTCCCAAAAGTTGCGGTAAGCATACCCAGAACAACCTTTGCCGCCTGAAAAAGTGTATTTTCAATGGAATTCGGAATTGCCACACCTAATATGCGCCTTGCCATAGCTGCATTTAGGCGAAGAGAATCCTTTATATTAATACTGATTCTTTTGGCACCGAGCACATTAAGTCTTTTAAGAATATCATCAGATGTCCTTGTCTCAAGGCACAGCACGGTCATAATAACCGCAGCCACATACCATGAGATTGTTGTCGGCCATGCTACTCCGGCAGCGCCTGCCTTCAGTACAAATATTCCTATTGCATTCCCGACCACATTAACCAAGTTTGCAATAAATGAGACCCACATGGGTACTCTGGTCTGCCCCATGGCACGAAAAACAGCTGTCCCCGAATTATAGATAGCATTTGCCGGAAAAGACCAGGCCACTATCCACATGTATGTCTTGCAGGCCGCCATCGTATCCGCCTCTGCCTTGGGATACATAGCCTGCAGAAGTGCTGATCCGAAAACAAGCATCATCACCATGCATACAATCGAAAGCACCCCGCCTATAAAAAATATCTGCGAAGCTGAAAGATCAGCATTATCCTTCTCTTTGCTCCCAATGTATTGAGATACAACTACCGATCCTCCTGCGGAAATAGCAGTAAACAAATATATGAATATGGTGTAGACCATAGTATCAAGTCCTACACCTGCAACTACGGCTTCTCCGGCGTAACTAACCATCATTGTATCTGCAAGTCCTACCACCATCTGAAGAAGCTGCTCAATAAGAAGCGGCACAATCATCGCTTTTAATGCAGCATTGCTGAACCGTTTTCGGTCATCCGACAAATATGTACTTGGTTCTATTATTCTCTCCGCAATATTCATACCCATTTTCAGCAAATAATGTATTTATATTTCAAAATCAGATTACTTCTTAGTTCGATTAAATTGTTACCAATATTATAACTTAAAACTCCCCGGAGTACTGACCAAAATCAACACTCCGGGGATTCATTGCATCCATTTCTTTTAAAGATCAAAGTGTGAATGTTGCTCCAAAAGCTACTGCCATCTTCTCTTTGTTATAAAAAGCTGAAAGCTTCTCAAGGCATTCATCATACATTTTGCGAACTGCTTCGTTTCTCTGTACTCTCTTAACTTCTGTTTTGCGTGTATCCTGAACATCATTAAATCTCATAATATTTACCTCTTTCTTTGTTGTGATATTTGTTAGCCGTTTGGCTGTTTCTTTTCTCTTTCTGAGCTTATAATATTACTTCCCGGGTTATGGAAACACCAAATTTATTTGTTTTCATTTCTATCTGTTGGTTGTTTATTTCTTACTTCTAAACCGGTTCAAAAATCAAGGACTTTTTGTAGACAGATTTATGGAATTGGTGGAATCAAATTAGACAATTGATATACCAATTATGACAGATATGGAATTCCATAAGACAGTTATAAACTTTCAGTAGACAGCTTGTATTTTTGACAAACCGAAACAGGTATTTAACATATAGCCATGACAAATAAGCCAGAGGATTATCCGGCAATCAAAAAGCTGTACCGTCAGAGGGTGAGGTGAACTCGCATTAGCGATAAGCCAGGCCCTTACTGCCACGATACAGCCTTTTTCATTATACAGCTGTAGGGTGTTTTAAAGTATTAGATTTTA
>NZ_ATVV01000027.1:0-50192 GCF_000420905.1 Butyrivibrio sp. AD3002
ATACTCGGTGGGATCCTTACCAGCATATGTATGTGATCGGGGCATACCTCTGCCTCTATTATCTCTACACCTTTCCTCTTGCATAATGTACTGAGAATATTTGCAATGTCCTGCTTGATCTGACCATACGCAACCTTTCTCCTGAACTTAGGTGCAAATACTATGTGATACTTACACTCCCATCTAGTGTGTGATAAACTATTCATGTCCATTTTGGACTACCTCCTGTGCTTTACTTTGGTTGGCGAACCGTAGTAATTCTAGCACGGGAGGTTTTTTACTGTAAGCTGAAGCAGCTGTTGTCCCCCTGCATAGCAGGGGGTTTTATTAAAGATGCTACACAATAAAAGGCATATGTTTTCCCACCAGAAAACACATGCCTTTATAATAACACAGTCAACATATAATATGTGCGGCGTTTATCACAACGTTAGACTAATTTTTCAAATTCAGAAAATACATCTTCTTTACTCCAGCTTCGAAGTTGGCCAAGCATAAACTGTAATTTACTGTCTATCCACTCTCTGGTATAAATTTCCATATTGCGAGCGGCGGCATTGCCATAAATGCGCACTACTTCTTTGGGTTCCTTCTTATTTATTTCAGAACAGAATTCAACATATTCATCAATTTTCCCTAATAGCTTCTTCCATTCCTCGGCAGCTTTCCCCGGCATATCATTCCTCAAATATGCTGCAACTAAAAACTTATAGGTATCTCGATAATATCCCTGACAATGCGCTTTCATCTTTTCATTTTCCATAAATTTGTCCATGATGGATAATCCCCAAAAACATTTTTCCTCGACTTCATTTAATGGACTGACCCACATCATACTTTCAGCAGTATATAAAATCTGCTTGTTTAAAGCTCTTATGAAGTTTTGATAATTGTCACAGATTTGTCCCTTCCAATTCTCCCTGCCTTCTTCCGTGTCAATGCTTATAAAGTATGGTAGAAGCGTTTCCTTAAGCATATTGTTGCTGATAGAAGGAAGGGCTTCAACATGCTGCATGCCCTTTTCCCATTCACCTGAGTGCCAGCAAAGCCATGCAAGTGAAAAGTGGCATTTATCCACAAGCGCCTTATCTCCTGAGTATCGAATAACCTGCATCGCTCTGTTTTCAGTTCTCCTAATAAGCTGTTTCCATTCCTTACCATCATTCTCCATAAGCCCGGAGTAATAAGAATTATTTGGATTTACATAGCGGCTCATATGCCCAACAGCCTGAACAAAGCTAGTCATAATACCATAATTAAATATATTCTCTTCGCACTGTTGATCCAAATATTGAACTGCATTTAAAGCTCCCTGAGACTGTTCTCCACTATCTCGAAGAGTATTAGCTTTCTGCTCCACTTCCTCTGCGAAATTCACATCATAGATCTCAGTATTAAATCCAAACAATGCATCTGTTGATACGTTTAAAGCCTGTGCCAACGGAACTATCTGAGTAACATCAGGAAGCCCTGACCCGCTCTCCCATTTGCTAACGGCCTGGCTTGTAATGCAAAGAATACCTGCCAGTTCTTCCTGCGTATATCCTAAATCATGACGATATTTTTTTATATTGTTTCCTAGCGACATATGCATTTACCTCTTTTCAGTTTTTTCAATAGATGCATCTTTGATAACTTCAATTTAGCAGAAACCAAAGAGGATTCCTAACAACTTGTTCTCGGAGAAAATACAACTTAGCGTTGAATCAGAATGTTTTACTGTTATGTATTTATAATATGGCAGCATGTATAAGTTCTTTAACTGTCCTATCCCTTAAAACAAAATTTGATGTTTCATAGGTTACTATCAATCTGTCTCCGGGAATTATTCCATTAGCAATATATGAATCTATTTTTCTAATAGCTTTATCTGCATAATCGGGATCATCCATTCTCCCATCATGTTCCCAGTATACTTCTTTCCCGGTTCTTTTACTAAGCAATGTAAAATCCGGATATATGGTACCATATCCTTTCAGTAACAGTGGACACTCATATTTATACTCAATTCCCATATCATAAAATGTATCCGCCAAAATTTTCTCTGATTTTGATCGTACTCGTTCTCCTTTTTTGCTAAGTATCACCGGAGCCCCTTCAGCAAATCCTTTCCCTTGATATGGAACCTCCTTCCACTTCTGAATTCTCTGCTCGAATGGGGTTTCAACAGGTTCTACCATGTTTTTCCTTATATCACTTTGTGAATTGTATATCTCCAGTAGTTCATCGTCTTTATATTCATTGCAAATGTTTTCCAGTTGCTTAAGTCTTCGGTCAACAATTCTTTTAATTCTCTTGTCATATGCTTTCTGCGCAAGAGGCTTCACTATATTGCTATTTTCTCGCCTTATGTACTCACCCTGCCTTTTACACTTTTCATTCTTGCCTGTACAAAGCATATACTGCGGTCTCTTTCCGCAATTTGTAATTCTTAGAGTTCCTTCCGGTGCTGAAGATAACCTATCTTCTACACATTTCTTTATCTTCATTAGCCGTTTTTGTTCCTCCTTTAGTAATTCTTCCAGTCCTTGCATAAAATATTCCTTTCTTAATCTCAATTATTCTGCTGCATATTGTGAACCAAGCTTTTGCAGCATTATGTTTAGGCTTACTACATCTACCGCAAACTATTATTTTCAGTTTTATAGCAGCACATTTCGCCCCATCTTTTCTGTCACAACTCCCATATTGTCTTGTTGCGGCAGTTATTTTTTTACTTCCTGTACTGCCACATATCCAAATATTTGTTTTTGTAGCATTTCAATATACATATATGACACTGCCGCACTATGCATATATTTTTATAGCGGCAGTAGCGGTATACTTTTTTAACTACCGCATTTATTCAAAATAAACTTTGTAGCAGTACAGTAATGGTTAATACAACTGCCGCAAACATTCATCACTTATCTTTCAGCAGTGCTATTTCGCCAAAGGTACCCTGTACATATCTCCGGCACAACAGAAAAGGTGCTTAACACCTCAAAATACGATAAAGAAGAATCAAGCAGCTCATATCCTCATAAATAAATGGACTATATTCAATTATCTTTATTATCAAAATGGAAATCAGCAGTGTCTCCGATACGCATCTCACTGCCTTCGTTCAGAATGAAACAGATTATAGCAACAAATTTAAATAAGTGCAAATTAAAAAGAGACATCCCATCACGAAATGTCTCTAATACACTCCTAAACTAAATTATCTCAATTCCCACAACTACTTCGCGTGGAAGTTCCGCTCTAGGCTCAGCCTGCGCTTACGCTTCTCTTCGTCAAGAGAACTACTGTCTCACAACTCCTGGTAAACGGGAACATATCAACCGGTATGATTCGCTCCGCTTTGTACCCATTCTTGGTTATGATTTCCAAGTCATTTGCCAGAGAATCGGGGCTGCAGGAAATATATACAACACGGTCGGGATTCAGCTTGAACATGGAGCCGAGAAAAATCTCGGTTGAACCTGAACGAGGCGGATCCATGAAGACAACATCTGCGTGATCTCCCGCCTCTGCCATCTGCACCATGAACTTGCTGGCGTCATTTTCATATACCGTGATATTCTTAATTTCATTCATTTTTGCATTTAATCTTGCATCACGAACTGCATCCTTGTTGATTTCCACACTGATAACTTCACCGGCCTTCGGACTTGCAATAATACCAATAGTTCCAACACCGCAGTAGCAGTCAAGGACTGTCTCTTTTCCGGTAAGTCCCGCAAGTTCAACCGCTTTGGAATAAAGCTTCTCTGTCTGAACAGGGTTAACCTGATAGAAGGACTTGGGTGAAATCTTGAATTTCATGCCGCATACGGTATCGTAGATAAAGCCGGGTCCGTAGATTGCCTTCTCTTTATCGCCGAGAATCATACTTGTATGCTTATCATTGACGTTAATAACAATTGTTGTTATTTCCGGATGTTCTTTCAGCAGCGCCTTCACGAAATTGTTCTTCGAAGGAAGAATCGGCGATGTCAACACAAGAACAACCATTATCTCTCCAGTATTGTGTCCAACTCTTATAAGAACATGTCTGAACAGGCCAAATCCGTTGTCCTCATCATAAGTTTTAATCTTGAAGGACTTGAGCATTCCTCGGATGGTTGCAATAATAGCATCTGCTTTTTCATTCTCAAGATAGCATGCGTCAACAGGGACTACATCATGAGTCCCTTCTTTATATATTCCGGATACAGGATTACCCTTTCTGTCATGAGTGAAAACCGCATGAACTTTACATCTGTAATGCTCCGGATGTTCCATCTCCATGAAGGGCTCAACTTTTCCATATTTTCCGATCAGTTCTTCAACTCTTTTGTGCTTTCTTTTGATCTGCTCCTTGTAGGGCACATCGATCATCTGACAGCCGCCGCACTTCTTGGAAACAGGACACTTGCTGGGTGTCCTTTTGACAGAAGGCTTCTTTGCAGCACCGGCTCCCTTGGGAGCCACGCGACGTTTAGTTGTTTCGTTCTTTCTTGGTGTAATATCTTTATTCATTATTTATACCCTCATCCGTCAGCTTCGCTGGCACCTTCTCCTTTAAGGAGAAAGCATATACCCTCTATAGTCTGAAAAACCTCCGGCAATTCCGGAGGTCTGACATTATTTCTTCTTGGGTTTGTTCTTACTGTTTCTGCCCTTCCTATCGCCAAAATCTCTGATCTTGACATCTTCGAGGCCGGAAACAAGTTCCAACGCGCGTTCAACATCTGCTCTGTTGATGCGGATTGTGCACATAATTTTATCCTTATCAGAACCAAACAGACGCTGCAGGAAGCTCTTGTCCTGCCAGTCAATGTAGTAAGAAATACGATTCGCCAGAAAACGCTCTTCTAATATTCTCTTGCTCTCTTTGCTGTAAACTCTGCAAAAAGAAACTTCATTATTAAACACCTGATCATTTTGTATAATAGATGACATAAATCGTTCAAATCCTCTCAATCTATCTGAAATCCACTATATTTTACACTAGCCCAATCATGTTTGTAAATAACACTTCAGAACATTCGCAAAACCGCTTATTTTTACACATTCTTTATAGTGTTAATGGTCTTTTCATTTGAAAAATCAGGGGTATGGGTGTAAAAATAAAGTAGGAGTAGTATACAAACAGCATGGATGCTGTTTTTCCGGGTGTCTATAGCCCCGAAGATCAAAGGAGTGATGTATATGGGAATAAACGTTAACATGGATTATTCCACCCTATTTAGCAGTATGTCCGGTAGTTCTTCATCGACCAACTTCATGTCCGGACTGTCAAGTATGCTTTCCGATTACTCCTCCATCCAAAACGGAAGTTATGGAAAGCTGGTTTCAGCATATTACAAGAAAATAGACAGCGAAAAAGCAGATTCTGCAGATAAAACCGAAAAAGAATCCACGCGGCAGACCACCGAGACTGAAAAGTCCAAAGCCGCAGAAAAAAAACAATATTCAGCTATTTCATCCAATGCTAAGGATGTTGCATCAAAACTTGATACTCTGTCCAAGACCGGCGACAACTCTGTTTTCGAAAAGACGTGGCAGACTGTCAAAGATGAGGATGGTGCTGAATCAAAGGTTTATGACTATGACATGTCAAAAATATCAAGTGCTGTTTCAAACTTTGTAAGCAGCTATAATAAGCTTATTGATTCCACCGGAGATATTTCTGATGTAACAACAGATACAAGAGCAAGCTATCTCGGAAAGATTACAAATTCCTATAAGAGTGAACTCTCCTCCATAGGAATCAGTATCAAAGATGATGGCAAGCTCTCGCTCGACAAAGATAAACTTAAAGCTGCAGGAGCAGAAGCCACACAGAATATTTTTACCCAGAAAGCAGGCTTTGGTTATAAAGTATCTCAGGCCGCAACAAGTCTTGAGACCTCCGCTTCAAGAGCCGCTTCAAGTTCTTCAACCTACTCAAAGGCAGGAACCATGAATTCGGATCTATCCTCTATTTTGGATTCCTTTATCTGATGAAATGGTGAACGTTCGCCGAAAGGCGTACTTAAGAATAGCCGCCGCTATCGGCCTTATGGCTGATGCGGCGGCATTTGATTGCTCAAATTTGTAAAAAAATTACTGGCCGGAGGTAATCTCCTCAACACGGTTAGCATATTTCACTCTGTATACTCTGCGAAGAGATTCATTTATTCTCTCCTCACTTATCGTACCATTCTGCACTGCTGCAAGTACTCCCTGATAAGCATCAACGAAATCCGCAGGAAGGAAAATCATATCCGCACCTGCCTGGATGGCTGCTACTGCTGCATCTGCAGAGGAATATCTGTCTGCAAGATCTGAAAGTGAATCGGTAATTATTATTCCGTCAAATCCAAGCTGCCCTCTAAGGAGATCCTGTACAACAACAGAACTGAGGCATGAAGGTGTTTCATCACCTGTGATTCCCATCGAAGGCGCAGTACATACCATAATCATACTTGCACCGGCATCAATTCCTGCTCTGAAGGGACTAAGTGCATCCTGAAGCCCTTCTATGGAATTGCCGCTGTTAATAGTCTCCGGGAAATACTGAAGTCCTGCGGATACACCAAAGGACTGAAGTCCCTCAACCGTCTTGGCAACCATTGCCGATACGTTCTGCGGATCTGTACCGAATGATGTGCCTGAATCAGTCAGGTTGGCATTTACACCAACATTCAGATTAAAGCCGTAGGCATTGAGATAGTCAGCAACTCTTGAAGCTGTATTATAAGCCTCATCGGCATTACCGGAAGCTCCAAGCTCTGTGGGAGACGCCACCGGATCAAGTCCAAGACCATTTGCCACAAGACTCTTCTCTCCGCCAACCTCTGTGGTTGATATGAAAAGCGGATACTTGCTCATTGATGCGGTAGAACTAAGCATATCCTTGATCTGAGCCTCATCCTTAATATTCTTGGTTACATAGAAAAGTCCACCAACTGCATACTGTGAAAGGGCATCCTGTGTTGCTGTCCCGGCCTTAACTACAGCATCCGAGCCTGTAAGCTGCTCGGGTGATATCATAAACAGGCCTGCCACTCTGTCCTCAAGCGGCATCTCGGAAATGCAGGTATCCACAATATTATCAAGCATAGCATCAGTACTCTGAACCTCTGATTCAGTGATATTCTCCTCAGGAGAAGCCACTGCTGCCTGCTCTGCTCCCACCTGCTTAGCTTCAGCCACTGCCTCCTCCACTGAAGCATTATAGTCCTTAACGGCCTTCACGATGCTATTAACGCCAAGAAAGGCGGCCGAAACAACAGAAACACCCAAAACACCGGTTATAACATATGCTGTAACCTGGGCCTTGATCCTGCGTTGTCTCCTAAGCTCTCTGCGAACATCTCTTTCAGAACCGTTACTAATATTCATTTTGTCTTCCATATATCCTCCCCATGGAAAATCCCCTAAAAAACTTAGATTTAGTATATCATACTAAAACCACAATTTCTACCACTTCGGAAGATGTTGGACACAAAATATTGTAGAATTATGTAGAAGACCACTATAAACGCTAGAGATGGAATTTTGCTTGCAAAATACCTGCGCCGAGCGCAGTTGCCGAAGGCAACAAATTCAATATGCGCTCGTGTGCATAATTCCCTTATTCGTTTTGCGCAGCAAAACGAATAAGGGCGAGTGCATTTCTATCTATGCATTCGCCCTTACTCATGTTCAAATTGTGTTTCGTTGTCCAATGGACTTTCCTCCACTTTCTCAACTCTGCCCGTTCCATTAACCTTTGCACTCGTATGCTGTGACGGATGATACGACGATCATGCTAAACGCCACCATGTCATGTACTAAGACTCGTTGTGATGGAAATTCACTATTGTTTGTGGTGTTAAATAGTTCGGCGGTCTGTACCTTCCTTTCCGAAAAATTTAATAACTAAGAATTAGAGTAAAAACTTAAGTTCCCTTTGGACCGTACCTCCATTTCTTTCAGCACCCTGCTGAATTCTCTGAAAGAAGTTTTCTCTTTCTCTTATCTTTAATCGTAGTATACACATGCCGGATATAATTGTCAATACATTTTTTAAAAAATATTTTTGATATTAGATTATTTCGTATAAAAATATCGATTATCTGATAAATTGTTTGTAATAGTCATAATATTTGTACAATTCAAAATACCGAATTCTCTTCTCGAAATAAAGTATAAAATCAAAAGAAAAAAGCTGGCCCTAAATATAAAAATTTAAGGTCAGCTCTAATATTTTGCTAAATTTTTTATATAAGCGGATATTTTGCAGTCAATTCTTTGATGATTGCTCTTGCCTCATCATTTTTCTCGCCTTTTCCTTTGATTACGATTGAAATTGCTTCCGCAATTTTATCCATATCCTCCTCGTTCATTCCGCGGGTAGTAACTGCAGGAGTTCCGAGTCTGATACCGCTTGTAACAAAGGGAGACTGCTTTTCATTGGGTATTGTATTCTTGTTTGCAGTGATGTGTGCATCATCAAGCCATGCCTCAACATCCTTACCTGTGAGATCAAAATTTGTAAGATCGATAAGCATGAGGTGGTTGTCTGTACCGCCCGAAACGATCTTAACACCTCTGCTCATAAGGCCTTCACTGAGTGCCTTTGCATTTTTCACAATCTGCTGCTGATATTCCTTGAACTCGGGAGTAAGAGCTTCCTTGAAGCATACTGCCTTAGCCGCTACAACGTGCTCAAGCGGGCCACCCTGAATTCCGGGGAATACAGCCTTGTTGAACTTATACTTATCCTGAGCTGCCTGATTCCAGAGAATAAGACCACCTCTGGGGCCTCTTAAGGTCTTGTGAGTTGTCGTTGTAACAACATCAGCATACGGGAACGGGCTCGGATGAACGCCTGCTGCAACAAGTCCTGCAATATGAGCGATATCAGCCATAAGAACAGCACCGCAAAGATCAGCTGCCTCACGGAACTTTGCAAAATCAATTGTTCTGCAGTATGCAGATGCACCTGCGATGATAAGCTTGGGCTGATGCTCCTTGGCAAGCCTCTTGACCTCTTCATAATCGATGAAGCCATTCTCATCAACACCATAAGCCACTACATTGTAATATGTACCGGATATATTAGCCGGGCTTCCGTGTGAAAGATGTCCGCCCTGACTGAGGTTCATACCGAGAATTGTGTCACCGGGCTTTAAGAGTGCAAACTGAACTGCGAGATTAGCCTGCGCTCCGGAATGAGGCTGAACATTTGCATAGTCACAATGGAAAAGCTCTTTTGCTCTGTCTCTTGCAATGTTCTCTACCTTATCTACTACATAGCATCCGCCGTAGTAACGTTTTCCCGGAAGGCCCTCCGCATACTTGTTGGTAAGGGGACTACCCATAGCTGCCATAACAGCCTTACTTACCCAGTTTTCAGATGCGATCAGCTCAATATGATCGTTCTGACGCTCCATCTCCTCTACGATGAGGTCAGCGATCTCAGGATCGACATTTTTTACTTCATCCAATGAATACATACCGGCATTTCCTCCACTTCGATAATTTGACGTTTTAATGTGTTAAAGCAATTGTGAAGTATCATAGCATATAATGATATAGGTGTCAAAACAGAAATCATTTGATAAAATGAATAAGAGTTTTATTTCGGGAGCGTATGAAATAATGTTTTACTGTATAGTTAATCCTTCAGCAAGATCGGGGAACGGCAAAAATATCTACAACATTTTTGAGGAAAAATGCAAGACTCTGGGGAAACCCTACAAGGTTGTCTTTACCAAAGGCCCCGGGCACGCCATGAGCGTTGTGAAGAAGCTTACTGAAAAGAAGATCGGTGAAGATTCTTCAGAGCCTATAAATATTGTTGTAATGGGTGGAGACGGCACCCTAAATGAAGTAATATCCGGCATTCAGGATTTTGACAGAGTGCGCCTCGGCGTTGTTCCGCTTGGATCCGGAAATGATTTCGTCCGCGATCTGGATTTTCCGAAAAATCCAGAAGACCTGATAGATCGAATTTTGAAGGAAGAAGTAGTAAGAAAGCTGGATATAGGCAATGTTCATTATGATCATATGACAAAGACCTTCTCCAGACTTCACGATGAGAGAATCGCTTCCGACAGACGTTTTGATGTCAGTGCAGGAATAGGTTTTGACGCCGCGGTTTGTGAAGAAGCACTTTCTTCAAATACTAAGAATTTCCTGAACAGGCTGGGTCTTGGTAAACTCACCTACGGTTCGATTGCAATCAGGCAAATACTTCACGCCGATCAGCCCTCCTGTGATATTGAGACGGATGATAATCAACACATTCACATAGACCATCTCATTTTTGCAGCAGCCATGATCCACCACTATGAAGGCGGCGGCTTTAAGTTCGCCCCGGATGCGGATCTGCAGGATGGCTATTTTGATCTCATTGCAGGCGGCGACATGAGCACATTTCGGATCTTTAAAGCACTGCCCCTGGCCTTTTTTGGCAAACACTATGGTCAGAAAGGAATCCACCATATAAGAGCAAAGGAAATAAAAATCCGTACCGCTCTTCCTTTATGGGTTCATACCGACGGAGAGGTTTTATTAAAATCCGATGCTATTACGCTCACCTGTTTACAGCAAAAACTGAGCCTTTTATCGTGAAAAACGTATAGTATTTTATACTTTTTTTATAATTTTTGTACAGTTTTGTGTTTGATAAAAGATTTGCACTGCGATATAGTATAAATCGGTAGTATTAGTTTGTTTCTATCATTAAAAGGTGTATTTATTTATGAAAAAGAGAACATCAAAGTGGTTTGACAAGCCTTGGACCAAAGAACGACTGGAAGATACCATCAGATGCCTCATACCGGTAATAATTTACGCATTTGTTTACTTCACATGGTTTTTCCATCTGGAAGGTACCAAGGAGTTACATTATACAGAAATTCACGCAGCTTTAGATGACAAGATCCCGTTCCTGGAGATTTTCATCATCCCGTATTTGGGCTGGTTTGTTTATTGCTCATTCTTCTTCTTCCTGTTCCTGCTAATGTACGATATGGAAGACTTTTTCAAGAATGCAGCATTCTTCTTCACCGGAATGACGCTGTTTTTGATCATTTCATCTATCTGGCCCAATATACAGTATATGCGACCTGCGGTAATGCCGAGGGATAACATTTTCACACACATGATTCAGAATCTGTACAAGACGGATACGCCGACCAATCTCTGGCCAAGCATTCATGTGTACAATGCAATCGGCACACACCTTGCCATTTCCAATTCCAAGCGTTTTGAGAAGTGGCTCAAGAACAGTTCTCTCGTCTTCTGCATACTGATCATTCTTTCAACAATGTTCATTAAGCAGCATTCGGTAATAGATGTTCTTGGAGGAATCATCTTTGCAGTATGTTCCAACCTGGTAGTATATAAGAGTGAGCTTATCGTGAACGCATATCACCATTTCGACGAAAGGCAAAAGACCAGAAGAGCGCTGCAGTAAATTATAACAACAACAATAAAAGCATGGCTTTATGAAAACAGCCATGCTTTTTTATTTGAACTTGTACTGCGACAGTTTTAATTGAAGTTATACAATTTCCGGGCAATCTTATAGCCTGCCATTGTAACCTTTCTTCCGCCCTTTCCGGGAAGATATACAAAAATTCCCTCGATACGATAGCGAAGCTTAGCATACAAGAGAAAACTTCTGTTTCTGATGTATTTCATGAGCTCCTTGCGCTTTTCAAGATTTTCCTTTGTCCCGGACACAACCATAAGTATTGTTGAAATAGCAGTGATAACCTCAAGATAATTAAACATATAGTGATGTCTTTTCTTATTTGACTTTATCATTCCGATATTTTCAACATAATAATCAACCATCAGCTTGTTAACTCTTACCTGCTGATCAAGTCTTGAGATCATGATCTCCTGGTTTACAGACTGATCTGATCTTCCGATGTAGTAATAATAGAAATTGACATCAAGATAATACATCGTCTTAACAAACGGAAGCGGATTAAATACATAGATATTATCCACATAGAATGTGTGCTCCGGAAGCTTAAGACCGCAGTCTCTAAGAAGCTTTGTTCTGAATATTACGGAATGCATAAGAAGATAATGTCCTATGGATATCTTCTTAACATCATCCCAGGTGAAAAGCTCCTCAATGGGGAACATTCTGTTATAACGCATCACCTTATGGCGCTGCTCACCCTCTTTGTTGTAAACGAAATTGCTGATAAGAAGGTCGAGTCTCTCGCCACTTACAACAAATTCCTCAAGAGTTGTAAGTATTTTTCTGTAAGCTATCTCTTTTACCCAGTCGTCACTGTCAACAACCTTGAAATAAAGACCTGTAGCATTTTCAAGTCCAGTATTTACTGCTGATCCGTGTCCACCGTTCTTCTTGTGGATTGCCTTGCAGATTGTGGGATACTTCTTAGCATACTCATCAGCTATTGCTGCCGTATCGTCTTTTGATCCGTCATCCACAATAAGAATCTCTACCTCTTCGCCTCCGACAAGAAGTGAATCGATACACTTTCTCATATAATCCTGCGAATTGTAACATGGAACTGCAATACTTAATAACTTCATCTCTTTTCATATCTCCTTAAAAATCATATGGATTTACATTTTTATCTTTTCGTAACGGCATTCTAGCCTGTCAGCGAAGTCTGGTAACCTCAAATCGCTGCTTTGTCACAAGGCACTCTCTGAGCTCTGCGCATCTTACATCCGGATCATCCCCGGGAATCTCTGTATCTATGGACATTGCCATCACATCAATCATATCATTGGTAACAACCGGTCTTATAAGATTGAGAACCTCAATTCTCTCAGCGGAATTCCTTGCATCAAGGAATCTTACCACGAGAGGGTTCATTCCAAAGTCCTCGGCTTCCTCCTCGATCGTGCGATTCATATAATTGCTGTTAATCTCATTATCAGGGTCCGGCTTAATCACCTTATCAGACGTGTTGTCTTCCTTCTCCTCCTTTTTCATCGGAGTATTGGCACTTTTCAGCATATCAATCGCCCGTTTTTTTATCACATCCGTCTGAGGCCTTATAACATTATCTTGTTCCTCTTTTTCAAAAGCAGGTGTTACTTCTTTTGTTTCTACAGGAGTAACAGGTGTTACTTCTTTCGTTTTTACGGGAGCAGCTGATATTTCCTCATCCGCCTTGTTCTCATAGGGCGCAAAAAGTTCGAATCTCATCTTCTGATCCGCATTAGGATATTTATCTCTGTCAACCTCCGAGACAAATTCACTAAGAGGTCTGCAGTAAACAGTGTAATCACCGTAAAGTGCCTGATACACTACCTGTTCTTCACCTGTATCCGCATCCCTTGCAATGGTGATAACCTGATATCTTCCTCCTTTAAAATGTCTGTAAAATTCCTGTGGTTTAGGTCTATGCAAAATGATTTCCCTCCTTACATTCATCTTGATGACGCTTTAACTATAATCATTTCAACACTTATGATTCTGTCAAGCTTGCCTGATTTTACAGCCTCGTCGCTGGAAAGGCACATCTCAAGCGAATCCTTTAAATCCTTCATTTGGTAGCTTCTGGACCATCCCATAAGCTTTTCCGCAACAAACGGATGTATTCCCAGCTTCTTGGCTATATCGCCCTTATTGGCAGAATACTCGGTCATCTCCTTAACCTGAAGGAGCTGGTTGAACTGTCTCATAATGAGCGCAAGAATCTGTTCCGGTGCGGTTTTTAACGCAAGCAGTTCATAGTAGATGTTCATCGCCTTCGCCTGATTTTTCATAACAATAGCATCTGTCATCTCAAAAATCCTGCTTGTAAGCCAGTTGGCGCAAACAGCATCTATATCCTTTTCAGTCACCTCATTTCTTCCGAGAGTGTAACTGATGAGTTTCTCCATCTCGTGGACCATATTGGACATATCGGTTCCGACACGGCTGATAAAATACGCAATAGCCCTGGCGCTAATCGTTTTACCTTCAGCCTTCATTTTCCCGGTAATCCATCTATATAGCATCTGTTCATCCGGTGTCTCGCAGTCTATGTCAAGGCCGGCCTTACTTACTGCCTTATACATGTCCTTTCGCTTGTCAACTGCCGATTCCACGAATAAAAAAACAGTTGTTTCGGCAGGGTTCTTTAAATAATCAGCAAGTTCGGGGCATCCGTTTTTAAAAAATCCGCTATCCTCAATGACTATGACACGTCTCTCTGCAAAAAATGGCAGCGTCTCGGCCATGTCAATTACCTCAGCGGGATTAATCCCTGCGCCCTCATAGTGCTGGAGATTCATCTTATCTCCACCGCCAAGAAGGGCCTCACGAAGTTTATCCCTGTTCTGGTTGCGCAAATAGGCCTCTTCGCCGTATACAAGATAGCATGGCCTGAATTTACCTGTCTGAATATCCTCATTTATCTGCTTTTGCTTGACAGGATAATCTGTCGTCTTCTTTGCAGCCATATTATTTCCTTGCCCCACAATCACAATATGTTGTATATTATAACATAATAAGCGAGTTTTCGGCTTAATCTTTTATGGGAGGAGTCATAATGTTAAAGCAGGTATCTATTTACGCTGAAAACAAAAAGGGGTGTTTTCAGAATATCACAGGAATTCTCAGGAAAAATGACATAAATATTCTCGGATCGGTTACGAATGACTCTGCCGAATACGGAATAATCAGAATGGTCGTTTCAGATCCGGAAAAATGCATCAAGGTTCTCGGTGATGAAGGTTATATTTGCAAGACCACTCATGTTCTTGGAATAGAGTGTCCCGATGCTGTTGGAGCTCTGGACAACATTTTGAAGTCACTTTACGAGAGCAATATCAATGTTAACTATATCTATCTGTCCTTCAATCGTGAATCAGGTCTTCCCATCATGGTTATGCATACAGATGATATTTACGCTGTTGAGAATATCCTGGTAAACAAGGGATACAAATCCATTTAATAACATATAAAATGCTATACACGAATAAGACCGCAGGCTCCCCAGCCTGCGGTCTTCAAGTATATATATAATTTCATACCCGACTCACTTGACATCTGCGCCATGACTGGCAGCGATGAGTCCAATTGCGAAGGTCAGAGATATAGCAATTTCGATACCGAGGACAAACTTATCAGACTGATCTCGCTTCTCACCGAGAACCTCAGCCTCTTCCTCCCCCTCGCTATCGTCTGAGTCTGCATTTTCAGAATTTTCTGTTGTCTCATACATAACAGCTGAATTCTCAGCTGATGAAGCATGAACTATTCCTGAGAAACTAAAAGTTCCCAGCAGCACCAAAAATACTAACATGGCGCCCGCAACAAATTTCTTCATTACTCACCTCATCTCTTCCTTCTCTAACACACATTATAAAGGAATGAATTAGTCTATAGTTTACGGAAAATGAACAGTTTTGTTCATAACTCGTACTTGACAATAATGCCGTTTTATGCCCAAATCATAATTCTCACGATTATAAGATTAATCCAAGTACGTTTTTATTTTCACATTTTTATCATTCACTAATGCTGTAATTGCCCCATTTTGCGCGGTTATATAGGTCTTTGCACCTATATTGTCAAGTCTTTCAAGTAATTCTTTATGCGGATGATGATATTGTGAATTCTGTGCACAGCTTATAAATGCTACTTTGGGATGAACTATATCAAGAAAAGCCTCATCCGTAGTATATCTGCTGCCATGATGAGCCACTTTAAGCAGTGTTATGTCCGCAAATTTATCTCTGTGAGCTCCCACATAGGCACGCAGGTTATCCTGGCCCACGCCATCCACGTCACCGGTAAAAAGGCCTTTAAAACTGCCCTTTTTTACATACAGAACGGTTGAATATGCATTGGGTTCATCTGTTATCATATTTTTCACAGGACCAAGACATTCTATCTCAACATCTCTGTTTCTGATCTTATCTTCTCTTCCAATGTATGCAACATTTATCCCCAGCTCTCTTGCTTTTTCTTCAAGAGTTCTGTATTTTTCACCCTTTGAGCTGTCACCAACCTTAGGAAGAATCAAATTATCAATTTTTATGGCTCCCTTGTATTTTTCCACCTCATCAAAAAGTTCGAGGATTCCGCTCACATGATCTTCATCCTCATGAGTCATGATCACTGCATCAAGCCTGCCTATTCCCTGATATGACAAAAATGGTATCAGTTGATATTTTGCAACCTGCTTCTTGGATGTACTACCGCCATCTATAAGATAATTGGCGGTTTTAGTCTCTATAACTATTCCGTCACCCTGGCCGACATCTAAAGCAGTTATCCGCAGTTCCGGCCTTATTCTCAGACACAAAACGCATAAACCTGCAAACAAAAAAACATGCCTTATTATGTCAAACTTCCGCTCTCTGATTTCATCCAATCGTCTTTTTGCAGAATCTGTACTCGGAACCGGCTTATGGGTTTTGAGCTTAATAATAACAAATGCTCCCAAAAGGATTAAGTAAATCAAAACCTGCCAAATCTCAGGATGTCCCGCATACCATGTATTGCCGGGTATTGAACTTCCGGTATTACAACAAAGCAGAAACCATTTCAATATCAGGTGACATCCTATTCCGCTCACTATCCCTGCGGGAAGAAATACATAGCCAAAAATAATAGCCGCTATTCCCAAAAGGATCAGCACAGACATAAGCGGAAGAACAAACAGATTGAGGACTATGGAATAAACCGGATATGTGTAATAAAAGCACATATTCACCGGCAAGGTAACAAGCACTATGGAAAGGCTTGCTGCCATAAACTTAAGCTTACCTGTTCTGATAGTGTCAGGCATAGCAGGAAGCACATAGCCTATCGCTATAACAGCGCCAAAGGACATTAAAAAACCACTGTGTTTCAAATATAACGGACATGAGACAAGAAGCATTATTCCGGAAAGAGACATAGCCGACAACATATCGTAGGTTCTGCCTATAATATCCGCTCCCAGATGGACAGCAAACATAACAATTGCTCTGAATGCTGATGCACTCATTCCGCACATAACTCCGTACATAAGCATTACTATAACCGAAATAGCAGCTGCTGCCGGAATTTTCACGCCCACTTTCCTAAGAAGCCTGTAAAGAGACATTCCAATAATTGATATGTGCACGCCGGACACCGCAATAATATGGATAATGCCGTTTTTCTTGAATGCATCTTTAATATCATCTGATAGCCAATTCTTATCTCCCAGAAGTATAGCTTTCATTACTCCGGAATCTTCGGAATTCATTGTTCTATCCAGAATCTCTTCAAAGCTCTGCTTAACTCTGTACAACAATTCCTCCGGCACATTTTCTCTTCCACCGATTCCAAGAATTTTCACATCCGTAAGACTGTATTCAATTTTCAAAATTCTGTAATAGCTTCGACTGTCAAACTCTCCGGGATTCCTACTCTCCGGAAAGTTTCTCACTTTCCCTGAGACCTTGAGGATACATCCCATAGGAAGCTTATACCCTGCATCATCCAGATAGAGCATAATCTTCCTTCCGTCTTCCTTTTTCAGGTACAAAACAATCTGTTTTTCTCCTATATAGGAACTGATTTTTTCTTCTTTACCACATATGGTTCCGGTAATTGTAACAACTGCCCGATCAGGCAGTTCTGAGCCTTCCTGTACCTGTATTACAAGTAGCAGGAAAAAGACAGCCGCTGCGAATAATCCCCCAACAGCGCATAGCGGTCGCTTCATTTATATATTCCCAACAAATATAAAACCGCAAAAAGCAGATTATTCCCTGACTATATCAAGGTTTCTCTCGAATATTGTATCGAGAGATACATTTTCCATGAAAGTGGCAGAAGTCTGCCCATTCACAGATATCTGAACCTTGTTAACATCTGCGGTTTCACAAATAGTGTTAACAAGAGAGTATAACGCCGCCTTAGGGCTGACATTGCCCACCTGCGTAAGGATTCCTTCATCAAAATCAACATAGCATACGCCGTCTCTTACAGAAACGGAATTTATCTTTGTCTGAGGATTGAGCGTCGGAAGTGCCAAATCTGTATTTGGTCCTTTCAACAGCTGTTCTATAGCAAGTCTCTGCATAAGAATATTACTGTTATACACGACACTTCTGTAAACCGGTATGAGTTCCTCCCCATCATCCGTAGCGAAATAGAGAACGAGCTCAACCTTCTCATAGGTATTTATCTCATTACCTGCGTTATAAACAAAGTTATCTGCAGACATGTTGCCTATGATATTCCCATTACTATCCAAAAGCGGTGTATTTTCAACAGTAAAAGTCACATATTGAATGCCGGGAACCTGTGTCAGTGTACGAACCATTGCCGCTCTGTCCAGAATTTCCGTAGTCTTCTCGGTAGTGGTGTAGGTACTTGAAAAATTAAGCGTAAGTACATCACCATTTATTTTATACGAAAGAAGATTAACCGGGCCGTAAATAGGTGCCTCATATTCGAGCTTTTCCGGCATTGTTCTCATCTTTGCGAGAAGCTCTTCTATTACTGCCTTTGTGTTTGTCATATCAGAGAGAACATGATAGTCTTCGCATACCATACCGTTCTCATCAGATTTGAGGTAGTATACCTGTACCCTGTTCGGATCATCTTCCTTAGCCTGATTCGCGCAGCTGGTCATGCACAGAACAACAAGCATAAGACACAATATTAAGTTTACTAATCTTTTTAATGTAGTATTCATATCTCCCGTTATTCCAGTGACTGCATGTAAATCAGAGGGATTCTAACCGTGAAGGTAGTTCCCACATTTTCTTCGCTCTTAACCTCTATTGTTCCTCTGTGCATCAGTATCGCACTGTGAGTAATTGCGAGACCGAGTCCTGTGCCACCGATCTCTCTGGATCTTGATTTATCGACTCTATAGAATCTCTCATAAATCCTGTCGAGACTGTCCTCAGGAATACCTATTCCCGAATCGCTCACTTCACAGGTAAAATACTGATGGTCTGCATCCAGTTTAACCTTGACGAATCCGTCGTCCTTATTATATTTAACCGCATTTTCGACAAGGTTCATAAGTGCCAGTGAAAGCTTAACCTCATCAATTTCAGCTGTTATCTCTCTTGTAGTTTCCAGTGTCAATTCTATGTTACGCTTCTGAGCAATAGGCCTGATTCGCTTAAGGATTATCTCCATCATCTGAACCACGTCAACTGAAGTGATATTTAGTGCTGTAGCCTTCTTATCCATTCTGACAAGCTCAAGAAGGTCATTTATTATCTGATTCTCTCTGTCTACTTCAGCTGCTATATCCTCCATAAAATCCCTGTAGACCTCATTCGGAACATCCTCCTGCATAATTAGAGAATCTGCCAGCACCTTCATGGATGTAATGGGCGTCTTAAGCTCATGAGAAACGTTAGAAACAAATTCCTGTCTTGAGGCGTCAAGTGCATTCATTCGGAGGAGAAGCTGATTAAACGCATTTATAATGTGTTCTGTCTCATAATAATCAGATCCTGCTATAGGTTCGTTTGTAAATCCTGCCTTAACGTCATTGATAGCAGATGTAATTCTGTCAAAAGGCTTAAGAAGTCTTCCTGACATATATAAGGCCATAACAAGGATTACAATTATGGCAATAACCTCTATCGTCATCGCTCTTCTTGTCAGAATATCCATGGTAGCACTGATATAATCGGTCGAAACACTTATCAGCAGAACGCCTCTGACAACATCCTGTTTTTCTTCCTTCCGGGCCACATCTCCTGTCTCATAGGTCAGCGTCTCCATGATCGGCGCCGTCATCTCAATATAGCCGTTATTCTTGTCATAAACGGCAGTTGATCCTGAGGTACCATTCTTCAGACACTTGACTACCTCGTCGGAAATTATGGTTTTTCCCTCACTTATGCCGTATGTATCCTTGCGAATTTTCAGATCACTGTCAATGACAATAACTCTTCCATCATAAAGGTTCGCAATAAGGTCAAGCTCTGCGTTTATGACATCAGAAGTCGTATCCGAAAAATAATTGTAATTTATCAGGTGATTAGCCAGAATCATCAGTTGCGTAGACACTTCCGATTCTCTGACATTGACAGCACGATCCTCGTAGCTTTCAAGAATTGCAGAATGAATCACGAGGCATGAAACAAGCCCCGTGAGAAAAACAATCAAAAATATTCTAAATCTAAGACTTTTAAATGGGTTGTATATCATCTTGGCTCCAAAATTTTTGCCTGAATCTCATTTATGCCTGGAAGTAATAGCCTGATCCCCACTTTGTTCTTACATACCTTGGCTCGCTGGGATTAACCTCAAGCTTTTCCCTGAGTCTCCTAACATGAACGTCAACCGTTCTCTCATCTCCGGGGAAATCCTCTCCCCATATAGCGTGCAGAAGTTCACTTCTGTTGTAAACCTTGCCCGGAGTAGATACCAGGAACTCAAGAACATCAAATTCCCTGCTGGTAAGATTTATCTCTCTGTCGCCAACATATACTCTTCTATACTCTTCATTGATCGTAAGATCTCCAAATGTAAGCACTTTAGCCTGTGTCTCAGGTTTAGTGGTTCTTCTCATGATTGCCTTTATTCTGGCCTTAACCTCGAGTATATTGAAAGGCTTTGTAATATAATCATCAGCTCCGTACTCAAGGCCAAGGATTTTGTCCATATCATCACCCTTAGCTGTAAGCATAACAATCGGTACGGACGAAAAATCCCTTATCTGCTGACAAACTTCAAAACCATCCATTCTCGGAAGCATAACATCGAGTAGAATAATGTCATAGGTATTGGCATGTGCAAGCTGCAAGGCTTCCTCACCATCAAAAGCGCTATCAACCTTCATACCATCCTGCTCAAGACTGTAACGTATTCCTTTTACAATTGTCTTTTCATCATCAACAACCAGTACCTTCTTCGCCATTTCTTCCACTCCATTTAATTCTTTAAACTGTTATATAATCTTTTATTTTTGCAAAGAACTTATCTTTGATACCTGAAACTTTTTTGATATCATCGATTGTTCCGAATTTACCGTTTTCTTCACGATAGGCAAGAATATTTTTTGCCCTGCCCGGTCCTATGCCCGGAATTGTGCACAGCTGGGTCTCATCAGCTGTATTGATATTGACCTTGCCGCCCTCGGATTCAGAGGAAGAAGAACTGTCCTCATTCATCCCGGTCACACCCGCTGTATCACTACCCGGTTCAACGGAAATATCTGTCTGAACATTCCCGTTTTGCGCAGAAATTGCAGTTTCTTCCAGAGTCGGAATTTTGACTTTAACACCATCGGAAAGCACCAACGCCTGATTTATATAATCGCTGTCCGCTTCCTCTGAAAAGCCACCTGCTGCCTTAACAGCATCAACAACTCTGCTGCCACCCGGAAGTTCATACACTCCCTCGCAGAGAACTGCTCCGCACACATGAACCATGATTGTCTCGGGAAGATTGCTTTTTTCCTCTTTTACTGTCGTATCTGAGGCTGTATCCGCCTCCGCAGAGCTAACTGAATCTGCTGATGAAGAATTTTGAGTTTCGGCAGATTCGCTCCCTGAAGCATCAGACACCGGCCTATCATCCTGTACTGAAACAGTCTCAGAGGTTCTGTCCGGCTCTGTGAGCACCAGTTCAGCATTTTTCCTGCTGCATCCGGATAATATAAGCATCCCGGTCAAAATTGAAATTATAAAGCTTTTCGTAATATTTTTATGCATGTTTCCTCCACAATGTGGAGGCCCCACCACGCATAGACTTAGTTAAGTCCAATAAACATAATAACGGAAAAGATTTTTAAAAACAAGATGGCTGTAATATTTTCGTAACAATTACAAAAAAGACAGCCATAAAGAGTATTCTTTTGTTTAATTTGTAAACATTTATTCTTCCTGCCCCTCGGTAATAACGATAGAAGCATCCGGAAGCCGCTCCTCAGTAACCTCTGTTCCGCCTATCTGAAGCTTAACATTTTCAGACAATGTTTTTAAGGTATCGTTAACATTTGCACCTTCCCATATATTGGAAAAGGCAATCTCAAGCTGTACCCAGAAATTACTGGTAGCCATAAGCTTGGGCATGGGAACCGATTTGGCATAAACGCTGACAAAGGAATCAAGCGAATCATTTCCGTAAGGGATCCCCTCGTGCGCGATAAGCTTGCCACTCATTGTATAGCAAGTATCTGTGTTCTCACTGCAAAGGAAAGCTGCAAAATCATTCGCTTTCTCCTGATGCTCCGAGTATCCGTTAACCACCAGACACTCAGTAACGGACATGGTTCTTGTTCCATAGGTATCGTTAAGAGCCGGCATTGTGGTCACCCCATACTCAAAGCTGCAGTTGCCGGCAGCCTTAGCCTCTTCTATTTTAGCTACAGCATCGGTTGTCGCAACGGTAAATACTGTTTTGCCGTCAATAAAGTCCTGCAAAACATTCTCATAAGTAACCACACTCTCATCTATGGCAAAGAACTGATTGAGCTGCTGATAAAAGCTCATGCAGTTGATAGTATCTTCATTGTAGACATTGATCTGACTGGTATCGTCTCCAGACTGTCCACCAAGATTAAGATAATTACCCACAAAGAAATAATTATAAAAAATATCGGTAACATCCCATCTGAATACCGATTCAACAGTATCAGGGGCATTATAATTATCTGCGAAAAGAAGAATATCTTCGATAGTGGAAGGAAGCATCTCATTAACACCCGCCTCTACCTCTTCAGCGGAAATCGCGGATTCTTCCACATACTCTGCGCCATCTGCATTTTCGGCATCTTCACTGATTTCAGGCACAGGTGCATCCTCGGCCTGCGTGATATCCTCGCCCTCTATCTCTCCGGCATCCGCAGCTGCCTGCGCAAGTTCGCCCTCCGCAGCATCAAGCTCAGCCTGTCTGCGCGCGCGTACCTCGTCTTCCAGATAAGTTCTGTTATATAAAAGTGAACTTGTTTCAAAATAGTAGGGATATGCGATATATTTTCCCTTATAGGTGATCGAATTCTTCGCAGCATCACTAAAACCAAGAGTCTCATCCTCCAGGAGCTCCGGCTTTTTTATTTCCTCCGCAAGTCCTGCAAGATAAGCCTTCTCAAGGCTGTCGTGTGTCATGATGAAAACATCGGGATAATTATCTCCCTGAACCGATGCCTTACTTATCTCCTCAAGATACTCAAGGCCGGAAACCAGCTGTATCTCAGCTCTGGTGGTCTTACTCTTCTTATTGTACTCAACAGCCTTACCGGTAAGATAATCCGTCATGGAATCATCAGTGTACCACAGTCTTATGGTTGTCTTGTCATTTGCGCCGAAAATCGAACGCTCCTCATGGAGATTTATTCCTGACCTGGAATAATAAAAAGCTGCTCCGAGCAGTGCTATAACCAGAACCGCTCCAAGCAGCCTGAATCTTATCTTCATAGATAACCTCACATAAAAATTTTTAGTGATTACTTAAAGACAAGCTTCCAAAATATCCAGCATATCGTCAACATCCTTCTTTGTTATTACAAGCGGAGGAATGAATCTGATAACATTTGTTCCTGCATTTATAAGAATAAGTCCTTTATCAAGCGCTTTTCCGATAATCTCTCCTACGGGACGATCAAGTTCAAGTCCCTGTAAAAGTCCGCTGCCTCTGCGATCCACGATGAAATCATAGCGATTTTTCAGATCGTCCAAACGCTCTTCGAGATATTCCGAAACCTGTCTCACGTTATCTATTATATGGTTAGTCTCGAATAAATCAAGGACTTTGTCGATTGCCGCACAGGCAAGGGGATTACCACCGTAAGTAGTACCATGATCACCTGCCACAAGTGAATTCTGTCCCACTTTTTCAGTCATCAAGAAAGCACCTACCGGCACTCCGCATCCAAGCGCCTTGGCTGTTGTCATGATATCGGGCTTAACACCGAACTTCTGCCATGCATACATATAGCCTGTTCTTCCCATACCGCACTGTATCTCGTCAAGAATAAGAAGAATATCCTTTTCATCGCAAAGTGCTCTTACATTCTTTAAGAAATCCTCAGTTGCAGGATAAATTCCACCCTCACCCTGAACGGTTTCCATTATTATGGCAACTGTTTTATCTGTAACCTGCTTTTTAACGCTCTCAAAATCATTGTAGGTTGCAAAACGGATGTTACCTATCATAGGCTGAAAAGCGTCCCTATAGTGAGCATTTCCGGTAACGGAAAGTGCCCCGAAGGTTCTTCCGTGGAAGGAATGATTCATTGCGATTATTTCATGATCTGTCCTTCCGTCCTTTAAAAAGCCGTATTTTCTTGCTGCCTTGAGCGCACCCTCAACAGCCTCTGCCCCGCTGTTTGTAAAAAAAACACGGTCCATACCGGAAACTTCTTTAAGCTTTTTGGCCGCTTCTATTGCGGGCACGTTGTAATAATAATTTGAGGTGTGAATAACCTTATCAATCTGGTTCTTAAGAGCATCGTTGTACTCTTTATTACCGTATCCCAGAGCAAAAACTCCTATGCCTGATACAAAGTCCAGATATTCTTTTCCCTCTATGTCATAGAGATGAACACCCTCGCCTTTATCAAGTACCACCTGATATCTGTTGTAGGTGTGAAGCAGATCACGCTCGGCTTCATCAATATATTCTTTCATGGTTGCCATTTTCAAATCTCCTCTCCGTCGGGCATGAACATGGTTCCGACACCCTTATTGGTAAAGAACTCAAGCAGCAGACAATGCGGTATTCTCCCGTCAAGAATATGCACTCTGTGAACTCCCTCTTTTACTGCATTTGAGCAATTTTCAAGCTTGGGGAGCATTCCTCCGCCTATATTACCGCTCGCAATAAGCGCATCCGCCTCAGAGCAGGTAAGTCTTGAAATAAACGAGGATGGATCATTGATATCCCTGTAAACTCCCTCAATATCCGTAAGGAAAGCAAGCTTGTCGGCATTTACGGCTTTAGCTATGGCACAGGCCGCATCATCCGCATTTATATTGAAGGTCTCAAAGTTCTCATTCATTCCTACAGGTGCGATGATAGGCAGGTAATCATTGTCCATAAGATCGTAAAGGATCTTGGGATCTACCTTCTCGACATCCCCGACAAAGCCGATATCCTGGCCTCCTGAAAACTTCTTCTTAGCCTTCAAAAGTCCGGAATCCTTGCCGCTTATTCCGATTGCCTTAACGCCAAGCTCCTGAACCATTCTTACAAGGCACTTGTTCACCTTATTAAGAACCATCTCCGCTATCTCCATGGTCTCTTCATCGGTAACGCGAAGGCCGTTTACAAACTCCGCTTCCTTTCCGACTTTGCCTACCCACTTGCTGATTGCTTTTCCGCCGCCGTGGACGATGATGGGCTTGAAGCCGACGAGCTTTAACAGTGTCACATCCTTGATGACATTCTTCTGGAATTCTTCACTCTCCATAGCACTTCCGCCATACTTTACGACGATGATCTTGCGGTTAAACTTCTGAATATATGGAAGTGCCTCGATCAGCACCTCAGCTTTTTTCATTACTTCCTGCATATCTGTATCCATGGTTCCTCTCCTTTTTCTTTAAATACCGGGTGTCAGCTTCTGTAATCAGCATTGATTTTTACATAGTCATAGGTGAGATCGCAGCCCCAGGCACAGGCCTCCTCACTTCCCGAATGCATATCCACCTTCGCGATAACCTCTTTTGCCGAAAGTACTTTAGATGCATATTCCTCATCAAAAGCCTGCGGCTCTCCGTTTTTAAATAACAATAGGCTTCCATCGCAGCTCTCAACCGAAAGCTCGATTTTATCCGGATCAAACAGTACACCCGAGTAGCCAAGTGCACATAAAATGCGTCCGAAATTAGCATCGTGTCCGTATATCATAGCCTTTGTAAGAGATGAGCAGATAACAGACTTTGCCAGTGTCCTGGCATTTTCTTTTGTGTCCGCATTCATAACATGTGCTGTGAAAAGTGCGGTTGCACCTTCTCCGTCACCCGCAAGCTTTCTCGCCATCTCCTTACAGATAGTAAAAAGAGCTTCCTTAAAGGCTTCGTAATCCTGATTTTCTTCCGTGATCTCCAGATTTCCTGCTTCTCCGTTTGCAAGAACCATGAGAGAGTCATTCGTTGACATGTCTCCGTCAACGGAAATCATGTTAAAGGTATCCACAACCACTGTCTTCAAGGCCTTCTGAAGAAGTTCATGTGATATCGAAACATCTGTTGTTATAAATGAAAGCATTGTGCACATGTTAGGATGAATCATCCCGGATCCTTTTGCCAGGGCTCCCATGGTGCACTGCTTACCACCCACTTCAAATGTGACAGCCATCTGTTTGGGATAAGTATCTGTTGTCATTATTGCCTTCGCTGCATCTGTCCCGGCTTCTTCTGAATCCGAAAGCTGCGGAACCATCTGCACAATGCCGCGCTTTATTGCATCCATGTTCATCTGCATACCGATTACACCCGTAGATGCGACCAGAACAGAATTCTCAGGAAGATTTAGAAGCAGCTCAACCTCAGCAGCTGTATCAGCGCAAACCTTTTTGCCCTCCTCACCGGTACAGGCATTGGCAATTCCCGAATTACCTACTATTGCATGTACGGGTTGAATTCCACTGCATATTTCCTTGTCCCAAAGGACCGGAGCCGCTTTTACCACGTTGCTTGTGAAAACGCCTGCTGCCGTGCAAGGTGACTCGCTGTAAATAAGCATCATGTCCTTGCGATCTTTATATTTTATATTTGCTTCTGCGCCTGCTGCCTTGAAACCTTTAGCAGCTGTAACACCACCTGTTATTATTTTCATGGTTTTCTCCTTATCTACCCTCATCCGTCAGCTTCGCTGACACCTTCCCCCTTAGGGGGAAGGCTTTAATATTTCTCACCCCCAGGGGAAGGCATTAGGTCTTAAATTCCAACAAATTCAGTGAAGTTATTTTCATTTAATGTAAAGTCGTAATAGTTCATGTCCGAGCGAAGCATCCAGTTCATTCGCTGCCAGAAAGCATTCCCGACCTTGTTGGTAACAAACGCATTAAGGCAGACTTTGTTGATCTTCTCTTCCTTTAATCTCTCAATACAGAACTCAACCATCTTTTTGCCGATTCCATGACGCCTGTAATTTTTATTAACACAAACATGATAGAAACATGCTCGTCTCCCATCATGTCCGCAAAGAATGGCTCCGACTATCTTGTCGTCTTCAATGTCCACCGCACATGTATTTGGATTTCGATTGATAAATCTTGTTATTCCTTCCAGTGAGTCATCAAGAGTTCTTATTCCGAAACCCTCTATCGAATTCCAAAGAGCGTAAACTTCTTCATAATCATCTATAGTCATTACCCGTACCATGACGTTTCCTCCAAAAGCACTTAATATATAAGGTCCTCGCCAGGTTCTCTCATCACGGGAATGCCGGAACGAAATCAAGTCCCATGCTTTCCTCAAAGCCAAACATAATGTTCATGTTCTGAACAGCCTGACCGGCAGCACCTTTTACCAGGTTATCTATTGCTCCCATCATGATGACTCGACCTGTGCGCTCATCTATCTTGAAACCTATATCAACGAAATTGCTTGTCTCAACCCATTTTGTCTCCGGATATACACCATCAGGTAAAAGTCTGATAAACTTCTCATCCTTATAATATTTCTCATAAGCAGCCCTTATGTCACTTGCAGTGGGAAGCGATCCGTCCGATTTTTTCATAAGTGATGCGTACTCTGTCGCAAGAATGCCTCGGTTCATGGGAATCAGATGAGGTGTGAAGTTGATTGTAAATTCCTCACCTGCCGCATATCCAAGCTGCTCCTCAATCTCGGGTGTGTGTCTGTGATTGGTCACGCCGTAGGGCTTTACGCTCTCATTAACCTCACAGAAAAGGTTCGGTGTTTTCGCCCCTCTGCCTGCTCCGGAAGTACCGCTAAGCGCATCGACTATGAGTGTCTTAGGATCAATGAGCTTCTCTTTAATAAGAGGATAAGCTGTTAAAATCGAGCAGGTTGTGTAGCATCCGGGATTAGCGATCAGTCTCGCTCCCTTTATCTTATCCCTGTTGATCTCACAGAGTCCGTAAACCGCTTCCTCTATATACTGGGGCGACTTGTGCTCGATGCCGTACCACTTTTCATATACGGAAACATCCTTAATTCTGAAGTCAGCCGACAGATCGATTATCTTAACCTTGCTCAAAATTTCATCATTAACAAGTCCTGCGCAAAGGCCCTGGGGAGTTGCCGTAAAAATAACATCCACTTTCTCTGCAAGCTCGTCCATGTTATCGTCGAGGCATTTCTCATCTACTATATTAAAGAAGTTTCCGTAAACGGAACTGAATCTCTCATCTATATAACTTCTGGAGCCGTACCACACGATCTCCGCCTGCGGATGGCTGTAAATCAGTCTTGCGATCTCCGCTCCTGCATAACCTGTAGCTCCGATAATTCCTACCTTAATCATTTCTGCGCCTTCCTTATAATGTATTATTCATTCAGCGTTTCTGAATCTTATGCATATTATTATGCATACAGGATTTTCTTAAAAGATCTCGTTTCCCCCGTATCATTTATTATATGCTTTGCACTTTAGTATAATCAACAAAACTGTTTTATGCAAGCATTATTTATATTTATGCACTTAAACCTGCATTTTATAAATTTTTATGCATAAAACACTTGCATTTAATCACAAGGTGGTGTATATTCCTTATAAATCGTTCAGATTTTTATACATCACGCATTTATTAAGGAGGAAAACATGGCTAAGGATAAGGTTATACTTGCATACTCGGGAGGACTTGATACAACAGCGATCATCCCGTGGCTTAAGGAAAATTATGATTATGAAGTAATCTGTGTCTGCATAGATTGCGGACAGGAAGAAGAACTTGACGGACTTGATGAGAGAGCTAAGAGCTGCGGAGCTTCCAAGTTATACATATTGGATGTTATCGATGAGTTCTGTGATGAATACGTTGTTCCCTGTGTTCAGGCTCACGCTGTATATGAGAATAAGTACCTTCTTGGAACATCCATGGCTCGTCCTCTTATTGCCAAGAAGCTTGTTGAAATTGCAAGAAAAGAAGGCGCAGTTGCTATCTGCCACGGCGCTACAGGTAAGGGTAACGACCAGATCCGTTTCGAGCTCGGAATCAAGGCTCTTGCACCCGACATCAAGATTATCGCTGCATGGAGAAGTGATAAGTGGAACATGGATTCCCGTGAATCAGAGATTGAATACTGCAAACAGCACGGCATCAATCTTCCCTTCTCAGCTGACAGCAGCTACAGCCGTGACCGTAACCTCTGGCACATCTCACACGAGGGACTTGAGCTCGAGGATCCCGGACAGGCTCCAAATTATAAGCACCTTCTGGTTCTCGGCTGCACACCCGAGGATGCTCCCGATGAGCCCACAACCGTAACCATGACATTTGAAGGCGGTGTTCCCAAGTCAGTCAACGGAAAAGAGATGAAGGTTTCAGACATCATTCGCACTCTCAATAAGCTTGGCGGTGAAAACGGAATCGGTATCGTAGATATTGTTGAGAACCGTGTTGTAGGTATGAAGTCCCGCGGCGTCTATGAGACACCCGGCGGAACAATCCTGTATGAGGCTCATCAGCAGCTTGAGGAGCTTATCCTTGACCGTGATACTTACACCATGAAGAAGGATATGGGCAATAAGTTCGCAGATCTTGTATATGAAGGAAAATGGTTCACTCCTCTTCGTGAGGCAGAACAGGCTTTCATCGAGTCAACCCAGAAGTACGTAACAGGAGAAGTTACCTTCCGTCTCTACAAGGGTAACATCATCAAGGCCGGCACTTCATCACCCTACTCACTCTACAATGAGTCAATCGCTTCCTTCAAAACAGGTGACCTCTACGATCACCACGACGCCGAGGGCTTCATCAATCTCTTCGGTCTCTCATGCAAGGTTCGCGCCATGAAGATGCAGGAAGTTGAGAAAAATAAATAATACTGAATAATAAACACCATCCCCCATATATATGTATAGATTCTCGTTCTCGTTGCGAAAAACGCATAATCGAACGAGTCTCTATACATATATATGGGGGATTCCTTCATAATCCAACATTATTCTTTTTCAGTTTTTCTGTTTCGCTGCGAGGCGTCTTCGTATCTCTTTTATGTTGCCTCTGTAGGCAAAGGCTACTTTGAGTTTTTTATCGGTATCCATGATAACCCAGCCAAAGCCTTCGTCCTTTATGTGATTTACGTTTATCATTGCATCCTGTGAAATAGGACAGATGGCTGTGAATATGGCACACTGCTCAAAAAGGTTGTAAATATCGGTGATAAGGTTGATGCTTCTGTTTTCTGTCAGATAAACAGTAAGCTGGTTCTCTCCTATCATCTCTGCGCAGATTATGTCATTTTCTCTGGCATAGATTGTCTGTCTCTCGCCGCGCATCTCAAGGGTTGGAATCGGATCGCCGAGTCTCTTTTCACACTCTGTCAGAATCTCCTCAAGATCCTTTACGCGGATCTGCTTATCAATAAAAAGAAGCTCATCATAGATGCCTGCTTCCTTTGCAAGAGTTTTGTAATCATGGCAAGAAGAACACATAACCACATTCTTCATCCCACCTATCTCAAACAGAAGCTTGGCAACATCCATGCCTGTCTTGAACCGCTCATCATCTTCATCGGGATTGGCCATATCTATGAAAATGATATCGTATACCTGCGGGAACCTTAAAAGTGCGGGGATATTACCATACAGATCGATGTAAAAATGCTCTTTTCCTTCCTTCTGATAGCGATCTGACTGGCGGCGCAAGAGGCGCTCCATCTGCTTTCTGTCAGCTATATTGTCATCAAAAACTGCTATATGCATTACAAAACCTCAAAAAACTTATCTGAAAAGTATCTCAAGCGGAGACATTTTTATCGCCACCACAATTCCAATCTGAGCGATGAGAATAAGCGGCATTCCTACCACAAAGTACCAGTGCTTGGTCTTGTGTCTGAAAATATACATACCAAGAATGCTTCCGATACTTCCGCCCATAAGCGCCAAGATAAACAGTACGGATTCTGGTGTCCTGAAGGAATTTCTCTTGGCCTTCCTTTTATCATTCCCCATCGAGATAAAACTGATGATATTTATGATTCCTATATAAGATAATAAAAATTTTAGTGAGTCCATGAATGATATTTTAATGCATAAAAAGCGGCGGCGCAATAAACAAAAGAGCCTTCAGTGAAAGTAATCATCTCACTGAAGGTTCTTTTGTTCATCTAATTTTATCTTTTATTCTTGCATATAATCTGAAAATGTTAGAGCATACGAGTGTTCCTGCCGTAAATGTCAGAACGTTCATGACAAATCCGAATCTCTCATAATGCTTAAAGTGGATTATCAGATTTATAAAAAGCCAGTGATACAAGTACATCCCATAGGTGACATCTATTCTGGCTCTTTTTGCAGGCAGCGAATATGCCGCAGCTATAGTCAAAAGGCATGTAACTGTGCCGCGAAGGAAATCGGTGTAGTATCCGATTCCGCTTGCAGGCAGGAAGTTTAGCCCGATCTGCACTGCCAAAAGAGCAATTGCCGCTTTTCCGATATGATCTTTCTTATATAATTCGCAGGTGTGAAACATAACTCCTACGAAGAACCAGAATGCATACGGAATAAAGGTGCGCTCGAGCAGTTTTTGCCAGGTCTCGGAAAGCTGCGGTGCCAAAAATCCGGATGCTATATTAAGTACTCCCAAAACCGCCACAACAACAAGCCAAACTGTCAGGTTTTTCCCATATCGCTTCAGAGCCTTTTTTACAAAAGGCAGCACTATATAGAGCTGGATAATTACGGTAAAGAACCACATAGTGCCATTCATGCTGCCGGTTGCAAAGTTTTTCAGACAGTCAGGCGTATTGGCAAATCCGAGGCCCTGAATAATAGCCCACTTTATCATCGAGCTGTCGTAGCGTTTTCCTACAACAAAATAGAACACCGCAACATATACAGCCATGCTGAGCCACATATCAATGTATATTCTGGCAATCCTCTTTTTTAAAAATACACCTACTCTTTCTCCATATCTTTCAAAAGATGCTGAAGCAAGAAATCCGGCTATGGTAAGCAAAACAACAGTCGGTTGGAAGAAAGTTGATATTCCGCGCAGAGTAGCGACCTGATTCGCGGACTGCGACGTATAATAATAGCCAACATGACCGGTATAATGGAGATACATCACACAAAATGCGGCAAAATAACGAATGAAGTCAAAAAAGTTTTCGGATTCTTTTCTGTTCATATAAGTCAGCCCTTTCAATCCTATCGTAAGCAAACAATCCGTTCTTTACGAAACGATTTTTTATTCATATTTAAATCTCAAGTCATTCCCCTTAGCGCAAACCAGAGCTTCCGCTCCCATTACAACCGGAAGCATCGGATCTATATGGCCTATATCGGCATCCATGATAATAGGAACATTAAGGCAGGAAACCACATCCGTCACTGCATTGTACTGATCTGCTCCCATCATCTCCTGTCCGAATGCTGTAAGCGGTCTTCCAATCACAAAGCCTGCTGCGCTGTCGAACCATCCCGCTTCTCTCATGTTCCATATTGCCCTTCGATAACTCATCGGAGTAAGGTCGCAGGCTTCAAGCACCCAGATTACATTCTTATGGTCCCGGTTAAACTCCTTTACCTTATCAAACCTTGTACCCACCATATTGGCAAGAACGTCAACGCAGCCTCCAAGCAATATTCCACTCATTTTTATCTCGGTATCGGTACCTGCCTTTTCTGCCTTTCCGTTTTTACACAAAAAGCTTGTGAGCACTTTTTCCGAATTATATTCATAGGGTATATCAAAATCAATTTTCGAATATTCCGAAGGATCCAGATCACGGGGGAGCGGATTCTCTTCCTTTGCCGGATCTACAAATTTCTCATACCCCGAAAACTCCGTCTTTGTCCCCTCAAGAAGTGCCATGGCATCCTCTTCGGGGAGCTCCCATTTCTTGGAAAAACCGGAAATGCAAGGTCCGTAGATTCCCTGCACACCCGAGATCGTAACAAGCGGAAAAATAAAATTGGTATTGTCGGAATATCCGATGTACCACTTGGGTTTAGCGCCTGCAAGAGCCTCAAAATCCACGTTTGTTATGGTCTCATTCATGAGCTCTCCACCGCCTGCGGAAATGATTGCATCAATATCATCTCTTTTATAAAAATCCACAAGCTCAGCTGCTGCCACCTTCGGATCGGTGTTTATCCCTATGCCGTCGTTTTTGAAAAGTGTATCGCCCTCTACTATCTTATAGCCTTTGTTTTCCAGATTTTTCTTTGCGAAAAAATACATCGAGTGATATGGCTCGCTCGATGGGCCAAAAGAAGGCGCCGTAATTCCTATTGTGTCACCGGGTTTGATATAGTCTGGTCGTTTAATCATGATGTCCTCCTGGTATTTCCCCTCATCCGGCGCTTCGCGCCACCTTCCCCCTCAGGGGAAGGCATCTTATAGTTCTTCATAGCTGATGCCGACGCTGTCAAGAAAGCGCTTCATATAGTCGTCCCAAATCTTTTCGTAGGATTTGTCCAGAGTGAAGCCCGAGAGGGCTGCTCCTGTAGTGATGGTGATATGCCCCTCCTTGAATTTCAAGATAAAAACTAAAGACGACACAATCTGCCGCAGGTCATCAGGCAAAAGTTCATCCTTCCTGGGTGGTGCGACGCACATGATGAATTTGAAGGAAACCGGGGTGTTTTTACCCTTTATCAGTTCATAGCAGACAGGTTTAAGCTCGCTCCATTTGGAAAGCTCATATTCAGGCTTTTCGCTGTCACCCCCGAAAAACTCCCTATTCACATGTCCGTCAATTGTGTATGTATTCGCAATCTGCAGCTCTGCGCTCTCAAGCAAAAATTCATCAAAAACCTCAGATGCAAGGAGCACAGACATAAACTGTCTTGTGTTTTTTATCTGTAAAGCAATCATAAATGTTTATTCTTTCTTCTGCGCCGCCTTCTGTAGGCAATCTTTAGCGCTATATTTCTTATTACCAAAAAGCCGCTGACCACCATGGCAAAGACAAATCCAAGCGCACCAAGAACAGGGATTCCGAAAACCTGAGGTTTCATCTCTGTAAGGCACATTATACTGGATGAGATCAGAAGAGCGGCAACTCCAAGACCTATAACCACATTTCTGATAGATGAATAGATTAGTTCATCCACTTCCTTGGATGAGCTTATCGTGATATTCACTTTACTCTGGCCGGCGAGATATTCCTTCATCGCCTGCGCTGTCAGCGAAGGAAGTTCAATTCCTTTATCCGCAGCACGATAAAGTGCCCTGCCGTATTTCATGAGTTCTTCCTTGATATCGAGATTCTCAATAAACTCATCGGTTATTCTGGCAGTCGCAATCTGGAGCATATTTATCTCAGGACTTATGGTTGCAAGTACGCCCTGCATGTGCGCAAGCCCTCTGCATAGAAGCGTCATTCCGTGTGGAAGCGCGATTCCGTTTTCCTTCATAATATCCATGAGGCACTGGAGCGCTGCAGCAATATCAAGACTTCCGAAAGATACCGAGCCATACTGCTCAATGAAGCCTTTCAAATCAATATAGAGCTTATCTCTGTCGGGAGTTCCGCTCACCTGTCCGAGATCGAGAACCGCATTTTCCACAGCCTGTATATCATGGAGGGCAATACCTCGAACGCCGCGAACCATCAGTCGTCTGTCTCTTTCTGATAGTCTGCCCATCATCCCCATGTCAATCCAGATGATCTTGCCATCTCTTACTTTGACATTGCCGGGATGAGGATCCGCGTGAAAGAAGCCGTCATTCATAACCTGTTTGATAAAGTTGTTGACGAATTTTTCACCAATCTCATCGAGATCATACCCATGTGCAGTGAGATACTCAACATCATCAATCGAGCATCCGTCAATGTACTCCATGACAAGAACCTTGTCCGTCGAGTACTCCGGAAACATCTTGGGACATCCAACATATCTGACATCCTTGTTGTTGCGGGCAAACTCAGCCATGTTGCAGGCTTCCGTAAAAAAGTCCATCTCCTCTTTAGCTACGGCCCACATCTCATCTAAAACCATATCAAGGTCCACGATATTCTTAAGATCTCCGACCGGCGGCATGAGTTTTACAAGTCTGTGCAAGAGGCTGATATCGCGGCTCATGATCTCATAAACGCCCTTTCTCTGGACCTTTATGATGACATCACCGATGCTGTCCTCTGATGATACATTCTTAAGCCTGGCCCTGTGCACCTGCGCAATCGAAGCCGAACCGAGGGGCTTTTCATCAATCCACTCGTAGATGTCCGTGCAGGGACTTCCATAGGAGTCCTCTATGACCTCGATCACCTCATTAAAGGGCATAGGCGGAACGTCAAAATTGAGCTTTGCGAGCTCATCACAATAACGCTTCGGCAGAATGTCGGAATGCATCGACATTATCTGACCAAGCTTGATGTATGTGGGACCAAGCTCCTCTAAGATTACACGGAGCTTCTCGGGTGATATTCCCCTTGTGATTTTATTTCTTGCGAGGACAGCCTTGATTTCCTTGAATCTTGCACTGTCCTCGGCACTTCTTTCTTTACCGGTCTCCTTTGAAGCGCTGCCGTTCTTTTCAGCCTCCGCCTTATCAGCCTGGGCGTCGGCAACCTGCCTCATTTTACTGACCAGATCTGTCAAATCAGCCATCTAAGTCACTCTTTATTTTCTGCTGCCGCAATAAGCTCCTTTAACTTAGCGAGCTCGTCTGCCGAAAGACCATCAACAACCTTGGAAAGATCCTTCTTCTCATCCTTCTTGGTGCTGTCCTTTACCGTGCGCTTCAACTCCTGATTGAGAGCCTTGCCCTGTTCAACGGTAATCTCACCCTTTTCAACCATCTCGTTTAAAAGCTCTCCGGCTTTCTCGGTCGTAAGAGCAACCGCTCCAACACCTGCAAGCAGTAATTTTTTCAATCCGTCTGTAAGATTTTCCATGGTTAAAACCTCCTCATAAAATTTTAAAAAATTAGCATCCACAATTTAGGGAAGAAAATAATTCCGCCTATAATGGCCGCCATTATGGCACTCATTAACACTGCTCCTGCGGCTGCATCCTTGGCCTTCTTCGCAAGGGGCTTCCTCTCCTCGGTGACCAGATCCACCACTGCCTCCAGCGCTGTGTTCACCAGCTCGAGACTTAGTACAATTGCAAAGAGCACTATACAAAAAAGCCATTCTACTAGCGATATATGAAGCAGAAATCCAAATATCACTACCAATATAGTGACTGTGCAATGTATCTGCATATTCCGCTCATGAAGAATGGTATTGCCGATGCCCTCAAATGCATACCCGAAGCTCTTATAAAGTTTGTTTTTTTTCGTGTTTTTTGTGTCCATATTTACTTAATATTTTATCAAAAAAGTGAGAATTTATCCACTTTACGACGGAAAAATTAAAGCCATGCGGAAACCACAGTGCGTAATTCCTTTTTTATTTACCCATATTGGTTTTCATGCTAGAATATGTCGTATAAAAAACCATGTGCAATTTTGATGCATAACCCCCATCGGAGGATAGGATAGAATATGAGTTATAAGATTGTTGTAGACAGCTGTACCGATTTGCCTGCAGAATACCATGTTGATAAGCGTTTTGAGATAATTCCGCTTATTCTTCAGGTAGGCGATTATACAGTTCTTGATGATGAGAATTTTGACCAGCTTGATTATATAAGACGCGTTGCCGAATGTGAGACCTGCGCCAAATCAGCATGTCCCTCACCCGACAGATATATGAAAGCTTACGAGTGCGATGCCGATGATATCTATGTTGTAACATTGTCCTCGAAGCTCAGCGGAAGCTATAACAGTGCTCTTCTTGCAAGAGATATTTATCATGAGGATATAGGAAAGAAAAACATTCATGTTTTTGATTCGCTCTCAGCCTGCTGCGGTCAGACCAATGTAGCCTTTAAGATTATGGAATACGCCGAGGCCGGTCTTCCCTTTAACGAAGTGGTCGAAAAGGTTGAGGCCTACAGAGATGGAATGGATACCTATTTTGTTCTGGATTCTCTTGATACTCTCAGGAAAAATGGCCGCCTCACAGGTATGAAAGCAATTGTGGCTTCAACTCTCAATATCAAACCCGTCTGCTATGCGATAGAAGGCACAATAGCCCAGTGCGGGCAAGGCATTGGTATGAAAAAAGCTCTTATCAAAATGGCTGATCTTGTCGCAAAAAGGACCAAGGATCCCGAGGAAAAGACACTCATGATCACACATATCAACTGCTACGAGAGAGCTGCCGTAGTTAAAAATCTGATTCTTTCAAAGGTAGCTTTCAAGAACGTCCTGATCGTCGATGGAGCAGGTGTTGCCACAACCTATGCAGGAGACGGCGGAATCGTCGTAACCTGCTAATAGCCATAAAAAAGCAAACAAAAAACTCTTCCCTTTGGATTACATGGGAAGAGTTTTGTTTTTTATTATGGTTTATCCGGCATATTTCTTAAGTATTTCTGTAAGTGAATCATAGGAGGCTTTGATCTTCTGATATAATTCGTCCGAACCTTCCAAAGATCCTGCTCTTAATATCTCAGTAAGCTCAAGTACATCAGGTCTCATAGCATCAAGTGCCAGGTTTCCGGTCACACCCTTAAGTGTATGACAGCCTTTAAAGGCTTCCTCTGCGTTTTTTGCCTGAAGTCCCTTTGTCATAGCAGCAAAACTGGGATCATTAAGGAATTTAAGCATGAATTTCTCAACAAGATCCTCATTCCCCATAAATCTGTCCTGAACATCAGGCCAGTTAACACCCCAGTCAATAAGTTCCTGTTTCATCTGTTCATTCATGAAATTAACCCTCATAGAAAAATTTGCCAGTGCTATTCCATTGCACCGCAAATGTCGATAGCTGATATTTATTATATCATTTTGCTTAATTTTGCGCCATGCCCGCCAGCTTCTCAGCCTGACTTGCGGTCGTAAGTGCATCTATAAGCTCCTCAAGGTCTCCGTCCATTATGGAGTCAATCTTGTAAAGCGTAAGGTTTATGCGGTGATCAGTGACTCTTCCCTGATGAAAATTGTAAGTTCTTATCTTCTCAGATCTGTCACCGGTTCCGACCTGGCTCTTTCTTAGAGCTGCTTCGGAGTCGTGAGCCTTCTGCTGCTCAAGTTCATAGAGCTTTGCACGAAGCACCTTAAGTGCCTTAGCCTTATTCTTTATCTGGCTCTTTTCATCCTGACAGGAGATTACGATTCCTGTGGGAATATGTGTAAGTCTTACAGCCGAATCCGTAGTGTTGACACACTGTCCGCCGTTACCGGAAGCTCGGAAAACATCGAATTTACAGTCGTTCATATCGATCTCAACCTCTACGTCCTCAACCTCGGGCATAATGGCAACCGTGATTGTTGATGTATGGATTCTTCCACCCGACTCAGTTGCGGGTATTCTCTGAACACGGTGAACTCCGCTCTCAAATTTAAGTCTTGAATAGGCACCAGTTCCGGAAAGCATAAAGCTAACCGACTTCATTCCGCCGATTCCCGTATCCTCGACACTCATGGTCTCAATTCTCCAACCATGTCTGTCAGCATATCTGGTGTAAACCCTATACATATCAGCTGCAAAAAGAGCCGCTTCGTCACCGCCCGCACCGGCACGGATCTCCACGATAACATTTTTATCATCGTTAGGATCCTTGGGAATCATAAGGAGTTTAAGTCTCTGCTCTATCTCAGGAAGCTCGTCCTTTGCCTCTGAAAGCTCCTGTCTCAGCATCTCCTTCATATCCTCATCAGACTCGGAGGACAGTAGCTCCTCACTATCTGAAATCGTCTCTTTACACTTTTTATAATTGTTATATTCCTCTAAAATCGGAAGAAGGTCGCTCTGTTCCTTCATGAGCGCCCTGAATCTGTTCTGGTCTGATGCCACATCGGGCTCGCCCAGTTCCATGGTAATGTCCTCGTATCTGCGGACCATATCTTCTAATCTGCTAAACATAATATTTCTCTCCTAATTAACTGCGATTATTATTAGTTACAAAAATAGCGCAGCTAATAGAAGCATCCGCTTACAACTCTGTCATTGCCGCCAAGATCCTTTATGACCCGAACGTCTTTGTATCCGTTTGACTCCATAAGTTCCTTTACTGCCTCTCCCTGATCGTAGCCGATCTCCAGAAGAAGATATCCGTTTTTGAACAGATATTCCTTTGCTCCGGGTACAATCCTCTTGTAAAACAAAAGCCCGTCAGCGCTTCCGTCAAGTGCCATATAGGGTTCGTAGGTCTTTACTTCCGGTGCCAGAGTCTCTATGACATCTGTCGGAATATAGGGCGGATTCGATACTATAAGATCATATTTCTCCACCTGCTCCGGGAAAATATCGGCCTTTACTGCCTTGAATCTGTCAGATAATCCCAGCTTTTCGGAATTTTTCTCCGCAATCAAAAGTGCGGCATCGGACATATCCGTGCCAACAGCTTTGGTATCGTTGCTGTACTTAAGAAGGCTAAGCGCGATACAACCTGAGCCCGTGCATAAATCCAGCACATTCATCCCGTCATGCAGATATCTGAGAGCTTCCTCCGCAAGAGTCTCTGTGTCCTGGTTTGGAATAAGGACGTCTCCTGTAACATCAAATTCTATCCCCATGAACTCTGCGTTTCCGACAATATAAGCCACAGGTATTCTCTGCTCTCTTTTAGATAAAAAGTCCCTGTACCTTAAAATGTTCTCCTCTGAGACCTCCATATCACCGTGCGAAAGGAGGGTATTATGGTCGGTTCCGCACACATACTCGAGAAGGAGTCTGGCATCCAGTGCACTCTCCGGAACGCCTGCATTATTCAGTTTTTCCTCTCCCTCTTTATAAAGTGATGCGTAGTCCATAATTATTACTCTGCGATTTCTTCGTCGTCCTCAAACTTATATCCGAAGGAGTCCTCAAGGAACTCTCTCCAGTCAAAAACTGCTTCAACCGATTTAATTCCAACCTCGATCATCTCATCATCAGGCTCCTTAGTAGTGAGCATCTGAAGAAGGAGTCCCGGTGCGGAAATAATTTTCATGATAATATTGTTGCTTCTCCCTGCGAGTCTGATTATCTCATAGGAAATACCTGCTATTACGGGAATCAGTGCGATTCTTACAAGGATTCTCAGCGGTATCGACTGAACTCTGATAAAGAAGAACAATATAATGCTGACAAACATTACGAACAAAAGGAAGCTGCTTCCGCATCTCTTGTGAAGTCTTGTGCTCTCCTTTACATTTTCGAGTGTCAGCGGCTTACCCCTTTCAAGGCAATTGATACACTTATGTTCAGCACCGTGATATCTGAAAAGTCGCCTTATGTCCTTCATAAGTGAGATGAGAAGAACATAAAGGATGAAAATTGCGATTCTGATTCCGCCCTCAATAAGAACTACCACGGAATTATTCCTGATATAATCATTAAAGAGTGAACTTAAATAATACGGAAGTACCATGAAAATTCCGATGGCAATCACAAATGCCACAACTGTTGTGATAGTCGTCGCCACTTTCTCCCTGCTCTCTGCGGCAATCGGGTCCTTTGCCTGTGCAATCTCCTCCTGTCCGAACAGTGATGCCGAAAAGTTAAGGGATTTCATGCCAAGGACAAGTGAATCCCAGAAAGCAAAAACTCCTCTTATAAAAGGAATATGTGTAAGTCCAAGGCTGTCACCCTTTCCAAGGTAATGATCAACCTCTACTGCAATCTCCCCGTTTTCCTTGCGGACCGCAACTGCGTACATATCCTTATTGCGCATCATAACTCCTTCGAGTACTGCCTGTCCGCCAATTCCTGAGTAATGAGTTATTTTTTTCTTTCCCATGTCGTCTCCTAGTATAAGTGATTGTGTGCGGAGCGCTTTTTATCATATAGAAATTACATCGTAATTTCTATATGATAAAAAGAGGTTGAGACCTTAGCCTCAACCTCTTTGCATTTCCAGTGATCAATCGTTGTTAGCAGTCATACCATACTTACGGTTGAACTTATCGATACGTCCACGAGCAGCGGTTGCCTTCTGTGTTCCTGTATAGAAAGGATGGCACTTAGAGCAAATTTCTACGTGGATTTCCTTCTTTGTTGAACCAACTGTAAATGTGTTACCGCAGTTGCAAGTAACTGTTGCCTGATAGTATTCGGGCTGAATATCCTGTCTCATTTTCTCACCTCTTTTATATCAATGATTCTTAATATTTTTAAAATATTATACGTTAGTTACATCGCTGCATAATCACAACAGCTTGTTTATTTTAGCATAATGTGAACTCTTTCGCAAGAAGATTTTTTATTTCACTGTAATCTTTATTGTCTCTGTTGTCTTCTTTGTTTTTCCGTATGCCGCAACTGTAACTTTAAATTTATATACTCCCTTGGGAGCACCCTTCTTCATTGTGACGGTGACTTTTCTGCCCTTAACCTTGAAATCGGCATATTTCTTAAGTTTCTTTGCGGATACGTTCTTAACTGTGATCTTGCCCTTAAGCTCAGGTGCCACTTTTAAAGTAACTTTCTGATTCTTTTTCTTAAGAGCCGATACCTTGAAGGTGTCCTTGGAAGCTTTGATCTTTGATTCAGGCTCTTCATCAGCTTTAGTATCAGTAGATTTTTCGGTTTCCACGTCAGTAGTTTTTCCGGAATCGGTAGTATCTACTGTGGGCTGTTTCTTATCGGTTGTCTCTGCAGCTGTATTTTCGTTATTCATACCATTTTCGGTAACCTTGCCGCCTGCACCTGCTTCACTGTTTTCCTGATTACCATCGATCTGATCAGTTGCCTTTTTCTTTAAATAGTTTGTGCCGGTCTCATCAGCATAAAAGTATTCTATACCGCTTTGAAGCTTGCCATCCTCAAAATATTGATATCTGTACCCAATTGCAAAAACATACTTCTTGGAATTGTCGATTCCAAATACTCTCATCTTCGTGCAGGGAAGATCAGCACTTTCAGAGTACACTCCGCTATTGCTATTTTCGAGTTTTGAATAAGCATGTTCTATGTCTTTTGAATTGTCACTCTGCGGAACCTCTGTATATTTGACAGTAATAATTCCTGACCTCTGCATCTTTCCAAAATACTTTTCAAACACTGATTGGCTGATAAAAGCCTTTGAGCCCTCTGTCCAATCCAGTACTATTGTGCCGTTTTCTCTTTTCGCATAGCAATCATACATATATCCGGGCTGTTTGTTCGCGGAAATATCCTTGACTGCTGCCACTTTTCCGGAATCACCCTTTGTCTTAATCTTGTATGTAACATAGCATGTATCACAACGTCCACCCTGTGTCTGCCAGCCGCATCTCATTACTATATTGTACTGAGTTCCTGGTTTAAGGCCTGTGATCTTGTAGCTCTTTGCACCTTTATCTACCTTAATATCTCCCTGGTAGGCTTTTTGCAGTGCCTGACGCATATACGGTCCCTCATTATGGTCGGATCCGAATTTTGCCCAGTCTTCCTGAGCATCATAGTTAGACTCTTCAACACAACCTATTTCGATCAGATGTCTGTCAGCAGAAGGTATGACATTATTCTTGGTCCAGTCCAGAGTAATGCTGTTTTCATCTGAGGTAGCAGAACACTCAGCATTTTTCCTCGAAGAACCTGCCCCGCTTGTATAGACCAGCTTACCTGTATGTGACGAATCCTCTCTGTTATTTTCGGAATATCCGGGGGTGTTATCTCCCACATCATCCGAATAACCGCCTTCAGGAGCGGTTCTAAGGCTTCCTGCCTCTATAAATTCATCAACATAAGAAGATTTATTTCCATCTGCCTTCTTGTAATCATACGTCAGCATAACAGAAACAGCATATGCAGTATCAGGTCTCAAGCCTGTGTATTTCTTAGAAGTATATTTCTCAGTGAAATTTCTTCCGATTTTTGTTGTGTTATTTCTTGCAGCAGAAAGCGCATCGCTCTCGCTTCCTGACTGCTCAACAATTGAACCTGTGACACTTAGAACAGACAGATTGCTGCCGCCTGCTTTCTTTACCTTCTCTTCCATCTGCTTAACTGCATCTGAAAAATCCACATAAAGTGTAGTATCCGAATGTCCTATCATTTTCATCGTATATGAGTTGTCGCTTCTGGTACTTACTACATTCCATATACTCGGAGAACTACTGTATCCCTCGATTTGAAATTTAATATCAACTCTGTAGGTCGTCGCCGGCTTAAGCTCTTCAACAGTGCTGTTGTAAGTTGTCCCAGGCACTGAATATGGTTTTATCAAGGACATACTTCTGCCATCCTCAGCCACTTCAAAAACCTGAATCTGAAAAGAATCATAGGAGCCTGATTTTCCACTCTTTTTATACGATTCCAGAAAGCTTTCTGCTGCCTCAGTCCAGTCGAACGAAATCGAATTCTGGGTAACCTCAGTGAAACAGAACTCCCCTTGAGCCCTTACATTAAAAGAAGCCATGCAGAACGCGCAGAAAAAAACGCATAGCATGACTATACACGTTGAAACTTTTACTCTCTTCATACCTTCCTCCCAAATATAGCTTTCCCCCTAGGAAAATATTATATATTAGGCCGGTATGATTGTCTCCTTAAGAATTGCTTAATTTTGGAGCACCATGAGAAAAAGTAAATAAAATGCGGTTTCCGGCGTTTTGGTATACTTGATACCAAAATGGAAAAAAGCCGCAAATATTTACTTTCATCATAGAGCCTGCCACATAATCTTTATGAAGATTTATGCAGATAAACCTTTGTAATAGTTCCTTCGTCATTATCCGAAACAAATTGTATGGTATGGAAATCTTCTTTAGTGCTATCTGAAAATTTGATTATTATATTCCTCAAAGTTTTATCAATATATGTAACCTCTCCATAGTGCCAATTTTCATCTCTTGTTTCAGATTCTACATATTGTACTGTCCCGTTTTGAAAGTCTACAGTCTCGTTACTTAGAGTCAGCTCATAAAGACCCGGGTAAAGAGAATTAGTTACTTCTTCAATATTATTCCCAATGTAGCCGCACATTATGTATTCACCTACAGGCACATACGAACCGGGATTTAGTTTTATAGACTCATCTTCATCTCTGATATCCTGTATATTAATATACTCTTTTTCATCAGAATACTTCGTCCATAAAAATCGTTCTTCATTATCTTCAACTGTCAAGCTATCAAACGTTAAGCCACTTGTATTATTCACTATATTCTTTTCATACTTACAGTTTTCATACAAAGGGATCCACTCCTCTTCACTTCTTCCTGTAAGGAAGTAATCCTGCAAAAAATCTGATTTATGTTCCTTCATATCAATGCCATCATTATATTCCCATTTTGAAAAGCGCATATTCTCCGCCATCCAACTTTTTTTATGAGCAATATTTGCACCTGATACGGGTCCGTCATAGCTTTCCAATTGGTAGTTGCTGCCGTCATATTCGATATAATATTCAGGTTCTGCCTTAGCATTATACTGAGCTTCAATATCTTCCATATGCCCTAATATCTTTTCATAGCTTAGATCTTCCAAGTCCATATCATAGACTTTAATATCCTGAACAAGTACAGATGGCTCTATTCTTACATCTACATAATTTGTAGCCCGATTATTATAAGCTATAGTTCCAGCCACCGCACCAACCACTACCGCAGTAGTCGTTGCGCCAGCTATCAACTTTGTTTTTGCAGAGAATACAGCAACTTTTTTCCCTATGCCACCAACTGCATGAGATGCTATAGCACTACTAAGCGACGCACTCATTGCTGGAACAGTAATATCGGCAGCAAATAGTTCCATCTCTTTTCTGAAAAAATAGAGCATAAATGGAGCAAAAGAATACAGTTTTATACCTTGCTTCTTCTCTACATCTCCAACCGCTTCTTTTATTTTTGCTTTGGCTCTGTTCAAATGTGACTTAACAGTATTTACCGGAATTCCAAGCTCTTCTGCTATTTCATCCTGTTTTTGTCCGTTATAGTAGAACCCAATAAGACAAGCTCTTTGGACATCCGTTAGACCATCAATCATTTCGCGAATCATCATGATCTTTTCACGATTATCAATTATATTCTCCGGTATGATATTCTCATCATCAGGCAAGTCATCAAAGAAATCGCAATCAGACTCATTTGCATCTTCAAGTACAAGAATATCCCTGTTCTTTTTCTTCAATAGAGCAAAGGCCTTTCGATTCGCTATTGTAGACGCCCATGAAAGAAAATCCTTAGGATTTTTCAGCTGTCCTATGCTTTTGTATATCTCCGTATATGTTTCCTGAAGGACATCTTTGGCTATTTCTTCATTTTTTACAATATGGATTACACAAGTGTAAAGATATTTATAACTATCTTCGTATATTTCGTTAAATGAATCTCTGTTGCCATTTTGCAATTCGCCAATAAGTTGCTGTAGTTCTTCACTTGTCTTCATCTGTTATTTCCCCACTGCATTAGCTAATAGTCTCCCCCTATGTAATCCTATACCTGCTTATATTTTTATGAATACTATTTAATTAAACTATATTCTCCGTAATATACGTTCTTTATAAACAAATAATATTTGCCTACATTATCACCCAGTGCTCCATAAAAAAAATCTTCGTATGGAACATTTTTTACGCATACAATTTTATCATTATCAAAATCTGAACTTGGAGATAAGTCAACCATTTTATATTCATTCCCTAATCCGATTTTCTCCATAGCTGCACTATTCCATAAAACTGCATATGTATCAATGTCTCCTTCAAACTCCAGTCTCAAATCCCCCGGGCTTGGAGCAGGCATTAAGCTAAGGCCATTTTTATTCTCATTAACGTATAGAACTAACATTTCATCACTTTTATGAAATTCATAGTCTGCTATAATATCCTGCCGCTTCGCATCATCAAGACTTAGTATATTTTTACCTGCATCCTGAAAATATGCGTTGCCATCAGTACAATTTCCATCAGTAATACCTTCTTTGGAATATAAAAAATGTACGATATAAGGCTTATACCCTTCAATATCCTTTAGTCCTATCTCAACTCCATCAACTTCTATTACATGATCATAATTCTCATTATTATCTGTCACATCGGTAGATAATGGCTCCTCTTTAGTCTCTTTAACATATTCCCGCAAAGGTGTTTCATCTTTTGAATTACCACACCCCATAACGGCAATTGCCACAATCACTATTATTATTGCTACTATTGATGTTCTTTTCATTTTCTATGTCCTCTCTTTCTGTTTAGATCTTTTGACCTTTACATTTATATAGAGAACGTATCTATTCAAAAAGTTGCAGATAAAAAAATATTTTTTCCATACTAATTACGCCTTCATTTTCGTAATTCATCTCTAATGAGTTATATCACTCTGCAACATACAAATCCACATATACATCACATTCTCCATCAGTAGATGAATAACAATTCATCCTCCATCTTTTTGTATTTGATATTATTGTTTTCGCTTCATCGCTAAATGCACTAATTCCGTCTTCATCCATTCCTGTTCCAAGTTTTCCTATTACTGAATTTGGTGTCATTTCCGGACGATATCCTAATTCCGAACCATCACTATTAAAGTAGAAAAAGTAGCACCATTTTCCTGAAGCTGAATATATATTTGTCCCCGTCTCAACAATTTCTTTCACTTCAATTATCTTTGAAGCATTCATATTTTTATCAATTACGCTATCAAGATCAAAACTACCTGTTATATAGATTTCTCCTGAATCATTGTTTTCTTGTTCTGAATTGTCTGACTCGGAATTCTGTTCATCCGGATTCTCACTATCCGATTCTTCTGCTTCATCCGTTCCAGTAGTTGAATCATCAGCTGAATTCTGATTTTCATCATCATTCACATCTACAGTACTAGTTGAAGTGGCAGCATCTTCATTTTCATTCGTTTCTGTTTGTTCTATAGTTTCATCTTGAGTTGTAATCTCATCTTGAGATGTAGTTTCAACTTCGGATACTTCGTCACTCTCTACTACATTCTCTTCTACATCAGCCAAAACAGTATCTGCCTCTTCATTAGTGATAATCGCGCGTTCTTTGGTATTTTTATAGTATGTAACACCACCAAATAATGCGCCTGCTCCTATCACTCCTGCCACGACTCCTGCTATAAGCTTGGTTTTTACTACCGTTCCTGCACCTTTAGTAGCTGTAGATATAACTGCGCTTGCCGCTTTTCCTGATGATGAAACTGTTCCCTTTGCCATAAGGCCCTTGAGATTTGCTCCCATCTCCGGTGTTCTTGCACTTGCAGCATACGCTTTCGTCTCCGTGCCAAATAGAAGAAGCATAAATGCAGTAAAGGAGCAGAGCTTTATTCCCTGTTTCTTTTCAACGTCGCCTACTGCCTCTTTGATTTTGCCTTTAGCTCTGTTTAGATGCGATTTTACAGTATTAACAGGAATTCCAAGATCATCTGCAATCTCATCCTGTTTCTGCCCATTATAGTAAAAACCGATAACACAGGCCCTCTGTACATCAGTTAAGTCATCTATTATTCCACGAATAATTGCTATTTTTTCCTTATTATCGACTATATTCTCCGGGATAATTGCTTCGTCATCCGGTATTGAATCAAAAAACTCGTTATCAGACTCAGCATCTTCAGACGAAACTAACACATCTTTATTTTTCTTCAGATAAGCAAAAGCCTTTCTGTTGGCTATTGTTGCAGCCCAGGAAAGGAAGCCTTCCGGACCCTTTAATTGGCCTATGCTTTTATATATCTCCGCATAGGTTTCCTGAAGGATGTCCTGAGAAACATCTTCGTTTTTCACAATATGGATTACACAAGTATGAAGATATTTATAGCTATCTTCGTAAATTCCGGTAAAGGAATCGCTGTCGCCATTTTGTAATCCGGTAACAAGTTGCTGTAGTTCTTCACTTGTTTTCATCTATTCTGCCTCCAATGCAAAAAGTATGCTTTATAGTTATGATTATTATTATTCAGGCTATTCTATTTGTTTTGCTTGAGATAATGCTATATATCCCATTATTTCAGACTCTACAAGCTCTCCCCATATGGTCCCGTTCGAATCAACATAGCATTCGCCTATATGTAATATTGTATTATTGGGAATCTGATCAACAATGGCATATTCTGTGCCACAGCCTTCCCTGACATTAACATATCCGTCAGGAGCATCCACAACAACTGTAAAGCCCTCATTGTTATACACATCGACATTATACCCTGCAGCATTCATTGCGTTCTGAAGAGTTTCGTAATCGCCATCAGGGCCTCCCTCAGGATCAATCTCATCATCCAAATCAGTTTCTGAATCAGTACTGAATAAAGGAGTACCCATTCCATCAGGCTTTAGGTCCGGATCGTACCCAATGGACTCAAGGCCTATTTCATCTTTATGGTTCATTATTGTTCTATAGATTCCCTTATTCATTCTAAAACCATACACAATACTGCTGATTACACGCTCCTCAAAAACAGGTACAACCCCATATATTCTTCTCGCCTCAATATATGCATCTTCATCTATTTCTACTTCATCCTTAACATGATGAACTGTATAATTTTCATCCTGCCATCGCTCCAATGTTGTAAGCAGCCATCTTGCTCCGTACCGATTATAAACATAATATTCAGTATGGTTATACGGTTCACTGGACTTCAAACTTTCAGGATCATTTTTATAAATTAGTATTCCTTCATGAGATCCATAATTCTCCGGCTTGTCATCAGTTAAAATTCTCCGCAGTTTCGCGTCCTTTTTGTCATATGTATATCCCCATATTCCCCAATCAGCGATTAGGAACATCTCATCAAGCGCATCCAACGTTATATCACTATACTTAATATCAGAATAGTCAGAAATATACTCTGTTTCCGCCTCAATGAACTCTTCCGGAAGCCTTCCGTTTAAATATAGATAATAAGCCTGATAGCAATCAGGATAAAAGCGATATCCTTCATCATATTTTCCGCCCCATTTAGTATATCCATAGTCATTTTCTGGTTGGTCATCATTTTCATCAGGGACATCCTCAAAAGTCACGTCATTAGCTCCAAGCAATCCCCATTTCTTACTCCCTTCAGTAATGTCGTTATAAACACCTATGATTGGAAGATCTTTTATTTTTTCATCAAAATCCTCATCTCCGCAGATTTTTGCCCTCTCATCACTAACAAATTCAACTTTCAGCTGCATGCCATTATCATCTTTGAAAACTGTTTCATACCCGGTATAAGTATTCGACGTAAAAGTGACCCCAAACAATTTTTCGAATCCACGAACTGTAGTAGGTATATGAACTCTGACGCCTTTGACATAGAAGCATCTCTCCGGAAATAGCGGATTATAGTCATCACTTTCCAAGAACTCTTTGTCAAAATTTTTTATCCATATCTCATCAATTATAGTTGCGGTATCTTCCGGTACCACTTTCTCAGAAGCTTCTTCATTTGTATCTTCAATCGGCTCTTCATAAAACTCTTCATTCTGCTCTTCATTATATTCATCATCTGAAGCGTTCTCATTTATTTCCTCCCTGACCGATTCCGTAGGCGCAGATTCTCCCGCTGTTTGCTGCGCCACCGTCTTATCCGCACCACAACCTGCCAATATCAATCCTGAAATTAGAATATTTAAAATCATTGATGTTCTTTTCATTTTTCCGATCCCTTTTTTTAATATCATTCCTATTTCTATAATTTCTTTTATAGCTTTATTCCCCGCTCTTTATTCTACGAATATCTATTTTTGACTCTTGCGCCAAAAGCATCTTGTCTTCAGTGCTGCCCTGCACCTCTATACTCTGTCCCTCTCGCAGGAAAATTGCATCCTTTACTGCCTGGCCACCGACAGATCTGACATGATGCTTTTCCTGCCCCTGCAGTACGTTGTACATAACTGTGTTATCAGCAACTATTATTTTCCCTTCAACTCTGCCGCATATAATCATATTTTACCCCCTTTCCACCTATAGGTAGTGTCAAATTAACTACCCATTTTTAGTTCTAAAACCTTGATTTATCGGGAGTTCAAAATAAAAAGAGCATTGACCTCCCTTTTTGGTATAATGTCAGCGACCAAACTCACAAAATAACCCGGAGACAATGCTCGTGAACATTATACTTTATTTACTTCAAATCATTCAACAACTCTATCAGCAAAACTGCTGGCTGATTAATTTCATCTGCAGATATATACCTCTAAAGCAGTGGGCTTTCGATGATTCTCATTCTCCCAAATATCAAAAGTTCAAAGTCGATGAACTCCCTAAGATTGTCTATTACCATCAGGATTGGGACTGGAAAGATCTCAATAACTAC
>NZ_ATVV01000028.1:0-50096 GCF_000420905.1 Butyrivibrio sp. AD3002
GGTTGAGGTAGAATCTGTGGAATAGGGGAAAAGATGAAAAACACAGATGAATAGTTGCTGAGGTATCTGTGAAATAAAAGGATAGGTGAAAACCACAGATGAACAGTTGTCAAGATATCTGTGAAATGGAAAGATAAGCTTAAATCACAGATTCTGGCATCAATGGATGGGTGAGATTACCATGATGTTGAGAGAAAAAGGAAAATCAGGTAAAGGCTTAAAGAATATTACCTTGATAATGAAGAAAAATCAAAAAAATAGGTAAAAAGCATAGGAAAACAGTAAAGAGAGGGGGTAGATGATGACTGGCAGATATGAATCCGGAAAAATGACTATATGTTTGATTATTCCAATGACATTGCTGACGGCAGGCTTATTTTCAGGATGCGGACTTAAGGCTAAAAGTGATACTGAGCCGACACAGACTTTGAATGCGCAGGCTGAGATTGTCAGTACAGCTGCGGGTATAGATGACAAAACTACGGGTACAGACGGCAAAAATGCAGGTAAAAATGTAGGCAAAAATGCAGGTAAAAATGCAGGTAAAAATGGTACCGCTGATATATCTGATGAAAAGGTTCCGAAGACATCTGAGCCGGAAATGAAGAGCACACCTATCTCCGAGGAAGAGATGGAAGCACTCCTGGATACTGTGATTACAGAAACCGACGTTGATGCTTCGGATGTGCGATGCTGCGCCATTGATGATTTCAACGAAGATGGAAAATACGAGGGCGTGGTTTATGTTGGCGCAGGACCCGATGATGAATTCGGGTGGTGTGAAGGCGCGGTATACTATGTCAGCGGTGAAAAATGCAAAAAGATATACGATGGAACCCTTACCATGACAAATGGCAATGTTTTCAGAGTTGTTGATGCCGGGAGCAGGAAATTCATCATCTTTAATGAAGCTTATGTTACGGCTGAGGTGTCTTATGTTTATTACATTGATGAGTCAGGACTGAAGGAGTCCAATATTTCAAGGTTTGGCGACATCAATTCTGCGACAGATCTTCAGAACATTCAGATGTCCTTTAGCACCTATGATGGATTCTGCACTTATACCGAAGGCGAAGAGGACTCCAGCGAGTGGACTGGACATACCTGGAAGCCCTACTATTTCTACTATGACAGTGACAAGAAGGACTTCATGGAGTATGGAGGAAAAGAGATAACTGCAAAGGAACTCGAGAAGATAGTTGGATTTGACCTGGCCTTGGAGATAGAGAAGGAAGGCTATCAGGTTGATAATATCCTCTATAGGAAAAACGGTATAGTTAACGTCAACTATTCCAAGGAAGAAGAACTGGCCGGCACAATAGATGTTACATATAAAAATGTAACCTATGATGAGAATACCGGTACCTTCATAGATGCCTGGGATACAGGCGGAGATACCTGGCAGGATTCTGATTTTGGCGGGATTTACATGAACGCCCTTAATCCTGAGATGGCAGAATATTGATTCTAAAATGACAGAATACTAACCGGGAAAAAGTAATGCAATCATTCAAAGTAATGCAATCATTCACATTCGGAGGGGGATATGCGAAAGAGAGCTTTATTAGAACTAAGAAAAATGCTGGCAATTACCATGGCAGCTGCGCTGGTGGTGACAGCCGGATGCGGAAAAGGTGATGCAAATTCTTCAGGCGCGGGAGATGCCGGACAGAATGCCGGAGGACTTAAAGCCGGGACGCAGGCTGATACCGGAGACGGATCAGCGGAGGGCAGCGGAGATAATAATGGCGCGACCGATAAAAACAGCGACAATAATAGTGATAGCGGCGATAACAATGGCACCGACGAAAGTGGCAGCGGTGACAACAAGGATAGCGGCAACAATGGCGATAACGAAGACACCAACGATGTCGACCCCGGAGATGTAGCAGCTACTGAAGAGCCTAAGGCAACATTCACAGAAGCCGACCTTGATAACCCGATCGACTGCATGTACAAGAGTCATCCGATCGCGCTCATGAAGGACACTACCGAGTATGGCACCGGAAATTATTACACCATCGAACTCGAAAGAAGCGTGGAGGATAAGTTCCCGGAGCTTATCAAAATACTTGAGAAATTCGGCGAAGACGGCAAGAAAGATATCGAAGAGAATCTCACAAAAAGCGCTCCGGAAATAGATGGGATTTTTGAAAGCGGCTGGGGACTGCCGTACGAGTTTGTTCATAATCTCTATCCCATCAGGGCAGACGGAAGGGTATTTTCTTTTGTTGTAGAAAACTACACATTTCTTGCGGGCGCCCACGGATACGCGGATTATACGAACTACAACTATGATCCCGTCACAGGAAAAGAGATTGCTTTTTCTGACGTAGTTAAGAATACAGATGATCTTCCGGAAATCATCGCTACAGAGATTGAAAAACAAAATGATGACTTGCAAGAATATTTTAAAGACTGTCCCGGGGACAGGGAAAACCTAGTTAACGGAATTCCCGACAGACTAAAGGACAATGCGAGAGCTCTTGCGTGGACACTTGGCTTCGATGGCATACAGATAAATTTTGAAGACTATGCTATGGGAACTTATGCGGCAGGCGCGCGTGCAGTTTATATCAAGTTCGCTGATTATCCGGATGTTTTCACAGACACCTATGATAATTATAAGGATGGAGAAATCCCTGATATTACAAGGATTGCTATGGAACTGAAGGAAGCTGAGATAGAAACAATCGATGCTGAGCCCTATATCGAAAATGCAGATAACGACAGCAGCGCAGAGGGTGAAGAGGAAGGCTACGGCGAGGACTGGTGGTATCATGCAGTTGTAAAGAACCCCGGCTGGAGCGCGTGGACAGCGGATGGAATCAGCACCAATGCGGGAGAACCTTCGATTGAACTTAGCGAGGTAAAAACAAATACCACAGACTGGCTTAATGAGAATGAGTGGTCCAAGGATACCGGAATACCGCTCCCCGAGAGTTTTCCGTATTCTGATGGAACATACAAGTACAGCGTAGTAAACAATGCGGAAGGCGGCGAGATGTCGCTCACGGTATTTGACGAGTCGACCTCGACACTAAACGGCAATTATTACTTTGATGAATTCATCAGCCCTCCCGATCAGGGAGAAGGGATGTTTGCTGATTTTACGGAGCCGTCTATTCAATATGCGCTGGTAAAAGACAACATACTTTACGTTTCGCTCGGGCACAGAACCTATGCGTCAGCCAACCCGCACAAATCCTACATCGTCGCTATTGATACTGTTTCAGGTGAGACACTCTGGAGAAGTGACGATCAGGTTTGCGGATCCTATAATTTCGTGATTCTGGGTGACAGCATAGTTTGTGGCTACGGCTTTACCGACGAGCCGGATTATATCTATATCCTGAACAGGAATAACGGCAAAGTGCAAAAGAAAATCAAAGTAAAATCAGCGCCATATTACTTTATAGTACAAGAGGAATACCTCTATGTTCTAACCTACAATACAGAATATCTATATAAAATAGTGGACTAAGGATGAATTAATATAACGGACTCAAATAGCATATACAGCCTTTTCTTCTCGAAGACTGTAAATATATTTGAGTCTGTTTCTTTATATTTTTTGATGCATTCGGCAGCATAAAGTGTTAGTATACTATGGCTATGAAAAATAAAAATATCACATCAGGCTCTATATGGAAGAACATGCTGTCTTTCTTTTTTGCACTTCTTCTTGGAGCCTTTTTTCAACAACTTTATAATACTGTGGATGCGATCATTGTCGGAAGAACTGTGGGAAGCGATGCGCTCGGTGCGGTCGGCGGATCCGCAGCGATGGTGGTCAATCTTTTTCTTGGCTTTTTCCTTGGGCTGTCCTCCGGAGCGACTGTTGTAATCTCCCAGTTTTACGGCGCAGGTAAGCGCGAAGAGATAGAAAAAGCGGTCCACACCGCGATTGCCCTCTCTATAGTCGGCGGCGCAATTTTCACCATAATAGGAGTTGCGATATCGCCATGGATCATCAGCGCGATGGATACGCCGGTTGAGCAGGCCGAAGCAGCCACAATGTATCTTCGAATCTTCTTCCTCGGAATGATTCCGAACCTTGTCTACAACATGGGCGCCGGAATACTAAGAGCAGTCGGGGATTCCAGACGACCTCTGATCGTCCTGGTAATAAGCTGCATCGTGAACATCATTCTCGATGTGCTCTTCGTGATCGTCCTCGGACTTGGCAGAAGAGGAGACGTCTACGGAGTGTCCGGTGTTGCGGTTGCAACCATACTCAGCCAGTTTATAAGCGCTGCAATTGTGCTCATTCTCCTTGCTGAAAGCAGCGACAGTTACAGGCTTGATATCAGGAAAATCCGCTTCGATTTTCCTATGTTATCAAAGATCATAAAAATCGGAATACCAGCAGGATTTCAGACTACAACCTACACACTGTCGAATACTCTTATCCAGGTGTCCATCAACAGTCTGGGAAAAGATGTGGCCTCAGCGTGGGCGGCCTACGGGAAGATTGACGTACTTTTCTGGATGACCATCGGATCGCTCGGAACAGTGGCTACCACCTTTGCGGGCCAGAACTACGGTGCGGGAAAATACGACAGAGTGAGAAAGAGCACCAGACAGGCATTGGCAATAGCAGCAATCATCACGGTTCCGATGAGTGCTTTCTTTTGTATATTCGGAGATGTTCTTCTTAAGATATTTGTGGTGAATCAAAACGTAATAAATATCGGAGTCCAGATGATTCTCTACCTCGCTCCGTTCTACATAACCTATATCTTTGTTGAGATATTTGCTGGAGTCCTTAGGGGAATGGGAGATGCCTTCGTTCCGATGATCATCACCCTGTGCGGAATCTGCATACTCCGCGTACTCTGGATTCTGGTAGTTTTCCCCATGAACCGAACCGTGGAAATGATAGAAATGAGCTATCGCGTAACCTGGTGCGCCACCTCTCTACTGTTCCTTGTATATTACCTATTCTTTGTAAAAAAACGCGGCATCAAATGATAATTCTTGGAAAAACTAAGCCCGAAAAAAATATATGTGTGATTTTTATCGATTATGCTTAAGCAACGAGATAAAAATCACACATATATTTTTGAACGGGCGTACTCTTTCCCAAAAATTTATATTTATTTCACAGGGAGTTAAATTACTTGGAAACTATATCATGGTAGAATAGTGTTATCGGTAATATGTGTGCAGTTCGGGGGAAACACTATGGATAGTGGACTTGATGTAAAAAGAAAAATACTCATTGTTGAGGATGAACCGATAAATCGGAAAATTCTTGAAAACATAATCAAAAAAGATTATGAGGGCATTTTTGCCAGGGATGGCGTCGAAGCAATTGAGCTTATAAGGGATAACAGCGATACCCTTTCGCTTGTGCTGCTCGACCTTATGATGCCCGATATGGACGGCTTCGAAGTGCTTGAATTTATGCGGGAGGACAAAGTATTAAAGCTCATCCCGGTGATAGTATGCACTTCCGAAAAGGAAGCCGAAGTCAAATGTTTCCAGCTTGGAGCCGCTGATTTCATAACAAAGCCCTATGATCATCCTGCGGTCATAAAGGCCAGAATCGACAGAGCCATCGAATTCAAAGAGGGCAGAGGTCTTATTCATGCGACCCAGAATGACTCACTGACGGGGCTTCTTACCCATGACTTTTTCATGGAATATTCCCATTTCAGAGATTTGCATTATAACAATCACGACATGGACGCCATAGTCCTTAATATCAACAGATTCCACCTGATAAACGAACTACAGGGAAGGCGCGCGGGCGACGACGTCCTTATAAAAATTGCGGACAGTGCAAAGCGCATCTCAGAGGAAAAGGGTGGAATAGCAGGAAGAGGCGGAGCTGATGAATTCATGCTCTATCTTCCGAGCGGATCGGATCCGACCAAACTCCTAGGCAAAATAGAGGAGGGACTTCAGGACCTGCTCAATAACTCCAGAGTTTACCTCAGGATGGGAGTTTATAAAAAGGTAAACAGAGACCTGTCCGTTGAACACCGCTTTGACAGAGCGAGAGTTGCCTGCAACAGCATACGTGGCAGCTACAACGAGAAGCTTGCGGTCTACGATGAGGATATGAATGAGAAAGAGACACTGAACGAGCGTCTCATCAACGATATGGAGGCCGGAATAAAAGAGGGCCAGTTCAAGATTTACTACCAGCCAAAGTATGCGATACAGGGCGACAGGGATTCCCTGTACAGTGCAGAAGCGCTGGTACGATGGGAACATCCTGAACTGGGACTTCTTAGACCCGATAAATTCATTCCGCTTTTCGAGGACAACGGCCTTATCCATAAGCTGGACCACTATGTGTGGGATGAGGTATCAAAACAGATCGGTGAGTGGATGGTCAAGTACGATCTCAAGATTCCGGTATCCGTAAATGTATCCCGAGTTGATATCGGAGCTCCGGACCTCGAGGAAGAGATTTTTACCGTGGTTCAGAACAACTGGATATCACCGGGAATGCTGAACCTTGAGATAACAGAGTCGGCCTACACCGAGAACTCGGATCAGATCATAAAGGTTGTGAAGGGACTTCGCGAAAGAGGTTTCGCCATCGAAATGGACGACTTCGGAACAGGTTATTCTTCACTGAACATGATTACTTCGCTTCCTATCGACATTCTGAAGCTCGACATGCAGTTTGTCAAAAACATCCATGAGGGCAACAAGGACATGAAGATGGTGGAGCTTATGATGGACGTAGCAAGATCCCTCAAGGTCAAGGTTGTCGCCGAGGGCGTCGAGACCAGGGAACAATACGACCTTTTGAAAAAAGCAGGCTGCGACGTAATCCAGGGTTTCTACTTCTCGATGCCCTGCGCAGGACCGGAATTCGAAAAACTGATTGAGAAGGAAAACGAGGAACTGGCACGCGAAGTTGAAGAAGCACTGGCCTAAAAAGCCTTCCCCCTTGGGGGATGGACCGATTATATGCCTTCCCCTAGGGGGGGAAGGTGTCAGCGCAGCTGACGGATGAGGGGTAATAGGAGGTATAAAATGCTAACAATAGACATACTTAACGAGTTTGGAGCCGACACAAAGGAAGGACTTGCAAGATGCCTTGACGATGAGGAATTTTATCTTGATCTCATCCCTGAAGCACTGGAGCGTGAACGCTACGAGGAGCTTCAGGAGCTTCTTGAAAAAAAGGACATACCGGCAGCTTTCGAGGCAGCTCATGCCCTTAAGGGGGTACTGGGAAACCTTGCACTCACACCGATTTATGAGCCAGCAAGTGAGATGACCGAGATCCTTCGTACCGGCAAAGACATGGACTACACGGAATATATCACAAAAGTTATTGCAGAGAGAGACAGGCTTGCAGAGATGATTGAATAAACATAGAGATTCCCGGCGATTGATTCCATGTAGCAAAATGAGGAATGCCCATGTTTCAAAAGAATATAATCATTGAGAGTCTGGATGACCTCAAGAAGAAAGCTCCGTTTATCAAGATGGAGTTTGAATCACATGAGTATAACTCCGGCCTGATTGAAATGCAGGTTGGAAATATAGATGAGGAAGAGATAAAGGCGGTTCTTAAGGAACTTGCTGTTTCTTTTCCGAATTTTAAAGTTGTCGGGATGTCCTCGATTGCTACGGTTTATGCGATTTATCACATCGAGAAGGGAATTGTGCTGTCCTTTACACTGATGAAAAACGCCGACGTTACAGTACTCAGTTACTTCGCAGGCGTGTATAAGGACAATAAAGAAATATTGGATATTGCATCTGAATATGCCCATAAAGTTGCAGAATTTATACGAAATATAGAATATGCCAAGGGGGTTCAGATCCTTCTTGCAGGCAGAAGTGCGCCATCGCCTGTGCTTATAAGAGATCTTTCCAAGGAACTCCCGGATATTCCGATATACGGTGCGATAGCAGGGGTGAATAAAAGAGAAAGTACAGACGGCTATTTTTCCGCTATTAACAAGGAGGATACCTTTGTAATAGCAGGTGAAGAGATGGGCAGAGGTGCGGCAATAGCCATTTTTCACGGGAAAGAGCTCTATACCTATGTGGATTATCTCTTTGGGTGGGAACCTATAGGAAGATCCATGGATATAGAGGTCTCGACGGATTTCAGTAAGGGGCTTATTGTTGCAACAAGTCTTGACGGAGTAAAGCCGGCTGAAGTTTATAAGAAATATCTTGGAGTAAATGAGAATAAGAATTTTGTCATGAATATCGGTGAATTTCCGCTTGTGGTGGAGCGTGACGGAATCACCATAGGAAGAACACCTGCTGCACTGGGGAAAAATGGCGAACTTTACCTCGAAGCGGATATCCTTGAGGGTGAGAAGGTGCGCTTTTCATTTGGACAATATGACAGGATTCTTGAAGGAACAAAGGCCGGGGCAGAGAGAATGAGGGCTTTTGGTGCAGAATACCTTAACCTTATCATCTGCGGCAACAGACTTAACTTCCTTCAGGATGATTACCATCTTGAGATAGACTACTATACCGAGGGGCGCTATGAGAAACCTGTGCTCTGCCTTGGTATGGGTGAAATTTATCGCTTTAACGGAAAAGGCGGACTGTTAAACTCTGCGCTTGTTGCTATCGGAATGAGAGAAGGACTTGGAGGGGAGGCGACCTACAAGCCTATAAGCGATAAGCGGAATGATCTTGCGCAGAGGGAGGGGGTGATTCCACTTTCGGCAAGACTTGCCCATTTCCTGAAGGCTATGACAGGTGAGCTTGTTGAGGCTGTATACGAGGCAGAGGCTGCAAATGAAGCTAAGTCTGCGTTTTTATCAAATATGTCTCATGAGATCAGGACACCTATAAATGCTGTGCTGGGAATGGATGAGATGATTCTTCGTGAGTGCAAAGATCCTGAGATAGTGGAGTATGCGCAGAATATCAAGTCTGCAGGAAGTACACTTCTTGGACTTATCAATGACATCCTCGATTTTTCCAAGATTGAAGCAGGAAAAATGGACATCGTTCCCGTGGACTACGATTTTTCATCACTTGTTAATGACCTTGTTCACATGATCATACCAAGGATCACGGCTAAGGGTATTGAGCTTGTGGTCGATGTGGACAGGAATCTTCCGAGCGTGCTTTTCGGAGATGAGATCAGAATCAAGCAGGCTATAACGAATATTCTCACCAACGCTGTCAAATATACGGAGAGAGGCAGCGTATCACTTATCGTGACCTATGAAAAAATCGCAGAGGATTTGATCAATCTCACAGTCCGGGTTAAGGACACGGGAATAGGAATTAAGGAAGAGGATATTGAGAGACTTTTCCATGCCTTCCAGCGAGTTGACGAGGTCAGAAACAGGACCATCGAAGGAACCGGACTTGGTCTTAACATAACGAAGAGACTGCTTGCTCTTATGGGCAGCAGGCTCGCGGTTGAAAGTAAATACGGCGAGGGCTCGGAATTTTCATTTACGATCACTCAGAAGGTGATAAAGGATGAGCCCATCGGCGATTACATGGATGCCTACAAGAGGGCTGTTATCGATAAGGAAAAGTATCACGAGAAATTTACTGCGCCTGAGGCAAAAGTTCTTGTGGTCGACGATACACCCATGAATCTTACTGTGGTTGAGGGACTCCTTAAGAAAACCCTGGTGCAGATTGATACGGCAGAGAGTGGTCAGGAATGCCTTGAGAAGACAAGGCTGAAGAAATATGATCTCATTTTCCTCGATCACAGAATGCCCATTATGGACGGAATAGAGACTCTTACAAAGCTAAAGAGTGAGGAGGATAATCCTAACCGGAATACGCCTGCCATAAGTCTTACAGCCAATGCGATCTCGGGTGCGAGGGATATGTATATCGAGGCCGGTTTTAATGACTATATGACAAAGCCCATCATGGCAGAAAAACTGGAGGCTATGATGGTATTGTATCTGCCTGAGGATAAGGTTTGCATGGTAGCGTCTTCGAGCGATAAGGATAATTTTGACGATGAGGAAAAAGAGCTTCCGGGCTGGCTTAAGGAAGCGCCTATCGATGTAAAGACCGGAATTAAAAACTGCGGTTCTGCGGAGAACTTCGTGCAGGCGGCCCAAACCTTCAAGGACTCCATGGATGATAACTACGAAGCGATAGAGCAATTCCTTGAAGATGAGGACATTAAAAACTACACCATCAAGGTTCATGCCCTTAAGAGCTCAGCGCGAATTATCGGAGCAGAAAAGCTCTCGGCGCTGGCTGAGGCTCTAGAGGCAGCAGGCGATGCCGTGGATATTGACAGGATAAAAAAGGACACACCGGAGCTTCTTAAGATGTACAGGGAACTTCGGGAAGCCTTCTTCTCTGGAGATGATGGAGCGGAGGACAATTCTTCGGACGACCTTCCGCTTATGGAAGAAGATGCCGTTACAGAATTAAAAAATACTTTAAAAGAAATCGCCGGAACCTTTGACTATGACAGTATTAATTATATAATGGAAACTGTAAAAGGTTATCGAGTTCCCAAAGGGCATAGGGAGTTTTTCACAGCATTGCAGAAAGCTGTTGCAAATGCGGATTGGGATGAGATAAATAGACTTCTTTAAATGCGTATAAAAAGGTAATTGATTCGTAGGCTACTTGAAAATGGAGGAAGATATGGATAACAGAATTCTTCTTATAAGTAGCGGCTCAACTTTTATGATAGATGCCCTGTCGAAGAATCTTAAAGACGCGGGGCTGGTGGTTGTAAAATGTGAGCCGGTTGTGGATGAACTCGATAAATACAGAGACGGGCCGGATGTTTTCCTGTTCTATCTGGGGAAATTTGTCGATGAGATTCCGGATGTTCTCATATATCTTCGAGATATCTGTCTTGAGAAAAACAAGATTCTGTGCATGATCGGAGATGAAGCAGAGTATGAGGTTGTAGGCGCTACCCTGACTGCAGACTCCATAGCGGAGAAGTTCGACAGACCGGTTGACATGAAGCTGGTTTCGGAGAGAATGCGCGATCTCTGTAAGCTGAACAATGAGATGGCAAAGAGGCGGAATATCCTTCTGGTCGACGATGATCCGACGTTTCTAAAGCTTGCAAAGAACTGGCTTGAGGAAAAATACAGAGTTACGATAGTAAGTTCCGGAACCCAGGCAATTACTTACCTTGCGACGAACATGCCGGACCTGATTCTTTTGGATTACGAGATGCCTGTGACACCCGGACCGCTGGTTCTTGAGATGATAAGAAGTGATGAGAGACTATACGATACGCCGATCATTTTCCTTACCGGCAAGGGAGACAGGGAGAGCGTGATGAAGGTGGTAGGGCTAAAGCCCAATGGATATCTTCTTAAAAATATGCCAAAGAATGAACTGCTTAAATCAATAGAGGAATTTTTTGACGGGACAAATAAGCTGAATTAGCGCAGGAGGGATTATGAACGACACAAAAATTAAGATACTTGAGGCTGTTCTTTCGGAGTTCAAGAAAAAGGGCTCAAAATTCACAATGGACGACGTTGCCAGCGATCTCCACATGAGTAAGAAGACAATCTACAAGGAATTTGATGACAAGGAAAAAATATTCGATTCACTTGTAGACTACTGTTTTGATAATATTAAGGAGAAGGAGGCGGAGGTTCTTGCCGACAAGTCTCTTTCCACCATTGAACAGATTGAGAAGATAATGATCTGCATGCCTGACAAGTACAGGGATGTCGATTTTCGCATGGTATTTACACTTAAAGAAAAGTACCCTAAGATTTATGTGAAGGTTCAGAACAGACTTGAGAATGACTGGGAAGATACCATCATGCTTATTGAAAAAGGAATCCGCGAAGGCGTTATCAGACCGCTGCCGATTCCCGTAATTAAAGCGATGACCGAGGCCTCAATTGAGAGGTTCCTCAGCTCGAACGTGCTTATTGAGGGCAACACAAGCTACGATGACGCCCTTAAAGTAATGATAGACATAATAATGAGAGGAATTTGCGTAAGATGATTTTAAGAAATGGCAACATATTTTTACTACAGACGAAAGGCAGCAGCTACTTTATGCAGGTGCTGCCTTCGGGGCATATAGAACACATACATTACGGCGCCTCGCTCATCTCTGATATGCAGTATGAGAAGTTCATGAAAAACGAGAGCGCAGAGGAAGGACTTTTGTCAGACATGGCAAAAGTTCTTGAGATTAAGCACAAAAACGAGGGCGGAAACATGGTTGTTTACTCGAAGGAGAGCTATCCTCTCTGCCTCGAGGTTATGCCGCTTGAGATGTCGGGCTTCGGTAAGGGTGACATCAGAGAACCCTTGGTGGAGCTGACCTTTGCGGACGGTTCCTCAACCTGCGACTTTTTATTCGAAAGTGCGGAGATATCCGATGAACTTGGCAGCCTTGAGACACTGCCGAGTTCTTATGATGACCTTGGAAAAGGCGCTGAAAGTGCGGGCGAAGAGGATAAGGCAGCTCCATGGGAGAAGGACCACGCGCAGCAGCTTACGATTACTCTTAAGGACACCGGCTACGATATCAGACTTAAGATGATCTACAAGGTTTATCCCGAGTGCGATACCATCACAAGAAGCGCAGTTCTGATAAATGACGGCGATGCGAGAGTGAAGGTGGACCGCCTTCTTTCCAATCAGATTGATTTTCAGCAAAGCGGATATCAGCTGACAAGCTTCCACGGACGCTGGGCAGATGAGATGGGACAGACAGTCTCCGTCTGCAATGCGGGAAAAGTTGTTAACGAGGAACTCGCTGCCGGTGAATCCGGAAGCAGAAGCAATCCTTTTACAATGGTAAGCATGCCCGATACTACCGAGACAGCAGGTGACTGCTACGGATTTAACCTGGTATACAGCGGCAATCACTATAGCTCTCTTTCTTCAAACGGGACCTTCCTTTCAAGGTTTGTTAGCGGAATTCAGCCCACAGGCTTTGAGTGGCTACTGGAAGCAGGCGAGAAGTTCGAGGCACCGGAAGCTGTCATGACCTATTCCGGCAGAGGCTTTGGCGGAATGAGCCGCAGCATGCACGACTTTGTAAGAAAGCACATCGTGCGCGGAGTTTGGCGTGATAAGGAGAGACCAATCCTTATTAATAACTGGGAAGCTACCTATTTCAATTTTAACCAGAACAGTCTTCTTAAAATTGCAAAGGAAGCTTCAAAGGCAGGAATAGAGCTGTTCGTCCTGGATGACGGATGGTTCGGTAAAAGAAACGACGATCATGCAGGACTTGGCGACTGGATAGTTAACACCAAGAAGCTCCCGGACGGGCTCGGCGGTCTTGCTGAAAAGATAAATGCAATGGGCATGAAATTCGGACTCTGGGTTGAGCCTGAGATGGTGAATGAGGACTCAGATCTTTTCAGAGCGCATCCCGAGTGGGCGGTAAGAATTCCCGGAAAATCTCACTCAGTTGGAAGAACGCAGATGATACTGGATCTCACCAGGACCGATGTACAGGACTATATCATCGATGCTCTGTCAAAGGTGTTCTCCTCAGCTAACATTTCCTATATTAAGTGGGATATGAACAGAATCTTCTCGGATAGATTCTCACTTGAACTTCCGGCTGAGAGAATGAAGGAGTTCCAGCATAGATATTACATCGGGCTTTACAGGATTATGGGAACACTTACTAAGAAGTTCCCCGAGATCCTTTTTGAAGGCTGCTCAGCAGGCGGCAACAGGTTTGACCTTGGTATCCTCAGCTTTTTCCCTCAGATATGGGCAAGTGATGATACCGATGCAGTATGCCGCATGGACATTCAGAGAGGCTACAGCTACGGCTATCCCGCAAATACGCAGGGTGCGCATGTGTCCGCTGTTCCCAATCACCAGACACTTCACACCGTGCCGCTTGAGACCAGATTCTCGGTGGCTGCTTTCGGGTGCTTTGGCTATGAGCTGAATCTCGGAGAACTCTCCGAGCAGCAGAGAAAGCAGGTGGCAGATCAGGTTGAGTTCTATAAAAAGTGGAGAAAGGTCTTCCAGTTCGGAGACTTCTACAGACTTGATAAATACCGCTTCATGGTGGTTTCTAAGGACAAGTCGGCAGCGGTTGCTTTGATTTTCCAGAAAGAGTCAAGACCCAACAATGATTATCTGGCACTTAAGACCATGGGACTTGATGAGGATGCGGTTTATGAGGTTGCAAACAGACAGGTCAGCGTCAACATCAAGGCTTTCGGAAGCCTCATAAATACTATGGCTCCCATTCATGTAAAACAGGACGGAATCATCCACGGCATAATTGCAAGACATTACAAGATGAACGGCGAGAAGGACGAAGCCGTTGCGACAGGAAGCATGCTGAACTCCTGCGGAGTCCGCCTCAATCCCGACTACGGCGGAACCGGCTACGGCGAGGACACCCGCATGTTCAGAACCGGTGACGCCCGCCTCTACGTCTTCGCGAGGGTAGAGTGATTTTAGCCTTCCCCCTCCGGGGGCGCACGACGTCCGGGGGACGTCGGCTTTGCGCGGACCGGAGCGGAGCGGAGACAGGTGGCGCGCAGCGCCGGATGAGGGGACTGAATTCTCCAAAATCGTTTCCTTGAATAATTTCTTCTTATATGTTACTTTTTAGTAGTTTTATAAGGGAGGAATATTATGGCTGATTACGTTATCAGCTGTTGTTCAACAGCCGATCTTACTCTTGATCACTTTAAAAAGAGGGATTTAGAAGTTGCCAAATTTCATTTTGAAATTGACGGCAAACCATACCTGGATGATGGTGAGTTTCCTATAGAGGATTTTTATAACGCTATGGCAAAGGGAGCGATGACCAAAACATCCCAGATAAATGTTGACGAATATATTAGTCACTTTACGCCATTCCTTGAGGAAGGTAAGGATATCATTCATCTGACACTCAGCTCCGGAATTTCCGGAACCATTAACTCAGCTAATATCGCAGCTGATGAGCTCAGGGAGAAATATCCTGAGAGGAAGATATACATCATAGATTCCCTGGCAGCATCATCAGGCTATGGACTTTTAATGGATACTATCGCTGATAAGCGCGACGCCGGAATGACCATAGACGAGCTTAAGAACTGGGTACTTGAGCACAGACTTGAGCTTAACCACTGGTTCTTCACAACCGACCTTACATATCTTGTAAGGGGCGGCCGTGTTTCAAAGGCAGCAGGCTGGTTTGGCGGTGCGCTAAAGATTTGTCCGCTTCTCAACGTGGATAATCAGGGACGCCTTATCGCCAGACAGAAGCTTCGCGGAAAGCCCGCAGTTATCAGAGCTTGTGCAAAGAAGATGCTTGAGAATGCCCAATATGGCGACAAGTATAACGGCAAGTGCTATATTTCACAGTCCGCTTGCAGAGGCGACGCCGATCAACTAATAAAAGAAGTTGAGGCCCTCATCCCCGGAGTAAAGGGACGCATTGAGGTCTACGACATCGGCACCACCATCGGAAGCCACACCGGCCCCGGTACGATTGCTCTTTTCTTCTGGGGAAATAAGAGAGAAGATTGAATAAAAAAATGCTCTATGACATTATTGGCTTGTCATAGGGCATTATTTTTGTTTTAGGGGATTGTTCTTGTATTAGATGATTATTCTTGTTTTAGATAATAATCCTTGCTTTAAGGGTGTTGTTTCTAGTATTAAGGATATTGTCTCTTGCTTTGAACGTATTTTAGAATTGTTTTGCTCGTTATTTAAAATGTCTTGTGAAGGCGTAAGTCAATTTTTCAATTTTGCTAAAATGGATTTACCAATTATCAATATTAAGAATGAAATTTGTGAAAAAAAGGCCTTTGAATCCAATATATAATCGGCATGAAGATAGAATGTTGACATTATCTTGTAAACAAGCTTCAAAACGTAAGTCTAAAATAGAAAAATGAGAGATTAGATTTACGGTTATCGAAATTGCGTCAAAAAAACAAATATCTTTATAAAGAATTTTCTAACTCACTTCCGTAGGTATTTATATTGTGAGATAATTGTTTAATAACATATTATTGAGCTCAATCGAATTTGTGCGGACATAAAGAGACCAACATGGAAAATATAGATCAGAAATACCAAAAACTAAAAGATATCATCCATAGCTACAACACTCTGGCGGTGGCATTTTCGGGAGGCGTAGATTCCACATTTCTTCTTAAGGTGGCGGCGGACGTCCTCCAAGCTAAAACAGCAAGCAAGACACCTGAAAACAATGTTGTTGCCATCACTGCAAAATCCATTTCCTTTCCTGAGAGAGAGCACAAGGAGTCGGAGGATTTCTGCGAGAAAAATGACATCAAACAGGTGATAGTCAGTGTTGACCAGATGAAAATAGAGGGCTTTGCGAATAACCCTCCGGATAGATGTTACCTTTGTAAGAAGGTGATCTTCTCATCAATTATAGAAGAGGCAAAAAAACTGGGAATAACCACTATTGCTGAAGGCTCAAATGCCGATGATACGACAGACTACAGGCCGGGGATGAGAGCAATAGAAGAGCTGAAAGTCAAGAGTCCGCTGAAAGAGGCGGGACTTACCAAAGAAGAAATCAGGATACTTTCAAAAAGGCTCGGACTTCCCACCTGGTCGAAGCCATCCTTTGCATGTCTTGCTACAAGATTTGTCTACGGCGAGGAGATAACCGAAGAAAAGATAAAGATGGCAGGAGCAGCGGAGGAGATACTTTTTGGAAGCGGCTTTTCACAGGCCAGATGCAGAGTTCACGGCGACATGGCGAGGATAGAAGTTCCTGAAGACGAGATAAAAAAGCTTCTTGAAGATGAGACGAGGCAAACAATTTTCAAAAGGATAAAAGCACTCGGTTTCTCCTATGTATCCCTCGATCTTCAGGGCTACAGAACAGGGAGCATGAACGAGATACTAAACTATGATACATCCCCGCTCCTATAAAGATACTAAACCTATGAACGAGGTCATAATATGCAAAAAGCAGCTACAAAAGATTTAACAAACGGATCTCCCATGAAGCTTATTCTGGGATTTGCCGTGCCCATGCTTATGGGAATGCTCTTTCAGCAGTTCTACAATGTGGTGGATACCATGATTGTAGGTAAGTTCTTGGGAAAATACGCCCTTGCCGGCGTGGGCAGCACCGGTTCCATCAACTTCATGATCATAGGCTTCTGCATGGGAGTATCTGCAGGATTTTCCATACCGATTGCTCAGACCTTCGGAGCTAGGGATTTTAACGGCCTGAAAAGATATTTGGGAAATGCCATTGTCCTATGCAGCATATTGGCTGTGATAATGACTTTCCTTTCAACCATTTTCTGTAAAAAGATACTCATTCTCATGAACACGCCGGATGAAGTAATGGAGCACGCCTATGGCTATATAGTCGTGATATTCATCGGGATACCGGTTATATATATGTACAATCTGCTCTCGGGCGTCCTCAGAGCAGTCGGGGATAGCAAGCATCCGGTTATGTTTCTGGTAATTGCATCCTTTATCAACATAGGGTTGGATCTTCTATTTATAATAGTTTTCGGACTTGGTGTGACAGGGGCGGCGCTGGCTACAGTTTTATCTCAGCTTATCTCGGGGATTATGTGTCTTGTTTTTATTGTGAAAAGTGTGGACATTCTTCATATTACAAAGCGCGACCTTACACTGGAGAGGCACCACGTTTTCAAGCTTTTCAACATGGGAATTCCGATGGGACTGCAGTACTCGATCACAGCTATTGGAAGTGTGCTGCTGCAGGTTGCGGTCAACAGTCAGGGAGCTGACATTGTGGCAGCGGTTACCACAGCGGGCAAGGTGGGAATGTTCTTCTGTTGCCCCTTTGATGCGCTGGGATCCACGATGTCAACCTATGGCGGTCAGAACGTGGGTGCAGGAAAAATTGACAGACTTTCAAAAGGTATGTGGGCAGCAGGCATTCTCGGCTGTATTTACTCGGTTATCGCCTTCGGAGTTCTGTATTTCTTTGGAAGATACTTTGCAATGCTGTTTATGAGCGCGGGTGAAAGTGCTGTTCTTGATTACGCGCATACATATCTTATCTGGAACAGCCTGTTCTACATACCGCTTGTATTTGTCAATGTTGTCAGATTCCTTATACAGGGCATGGGCTTCAGTATGCTGGCTATCCTTGCCGGAGTGTGTGAGATGATTGCAAGAGCAGCGGCATCGCTATTTCTTGTCCCGCTCATAGGATATACGGGAATCTGCCTTGCCAGTCCTCTGGCATGGATTCTTGCTGACGTATTTTTGTTCCCGGCATTTTACTACACTAGGAATATTTTGAGAGGAAAGATTAGTAATGGATAAAAAAGAGATGGAAAAACTTCTGCAGCAAGTGGCATCAGGAGAGGCTTCAGTTGACGAAGCACTTTTAAAACTTAAAGAAGCTCCCTACGAGGATATGGGGTTCGCCAAGCCCGATTTTCACAGGGGCTTAAGACAAGGCGCAGCTGAGGTAATATACGGCGCCGGGAAAACTCCGCAGCAGGTGCTTGATATCACGAACAAATTAAGAGAGCATGGGCAAAAGACCGTCCTCATAACAAGGATGAAGGAGGAGGCAGCGACCCTTCTTAAGATTAATATAGAAGATTTTGAATATGATCCTCTTAGCCATATCGGAATAGTGGGAGAGCTTCCTGAAAAAGACGGAAAGGGAAAGATTGTGGTTGCGACCGGCGGCACAAGCGATATCCCGGTGGCTGAGGAAGCCGCTAAGACAGCAGAGGTTTACGGAAATGAAGTTGTAAGACTTTACGATGTGGGAGTTGCGGGACTTCACAGACTCCTTGGTCACATGGATGAAATCATGAGCGCAAGAGTCATCATTGCGATAGCAGGAATGGAAGGCGCCCTCGCAAGCGTCATCGGCGGACTTGCTGACTGCCCTGTGATCGGAGTGCCAACCAGTGTCGGATACGGAGCTTCCTTTAACGGAGTTTCGGCGCTTCTTTCTATGCTCAATTCCTGCGCCAGCGGAGTCAGCGTAGTTAATATTGATAACGGTTTCGGTGCCGGGTATCTGGCATCTATGATAAATCATATCGAGTGACAAACCCATCTATATAAAAAGAAAAGCCGCCTTGCTTGGCGGCTTTTCATATGTGCACCGATTAGGTGCGCCTTTATCTTATTCAGTTATTTTTATTCGTATACGATAACCTTGCAGGCAGTTACCTTGCCGTATGCGCGAGCATAAATAATTGTCTCGCCTACGCTCTTAGCTACAACCTTGCCGTTCTCATAAACTGCAACGGACTCATCTTCAACATCCCAGCTAGCCTTGGTTACTTTGTTGTTGGGAGCTGTCTTGCAGGAAAGCTCTTTTGAGAAGCCAACCTTAAGTCTGATCTCGGATTCTGTGAGATAGATGCCGGTAATCTTCTTGTCGTCATCATCATCGTCGTCATCGTCATCATCATCATCCGATTTACTTGTAACCTTAACTGTGATAACAGACTTCTTTGAACCCTTCTTAACAGTGATCTTAGCTGTGCCGGCCTTCTTAGCTGTGATAAGTCCGGTTGCACTTACGCTTGCGACCGAACTCTTGCTTGAAGAATACTTAACAGCCTTCTTGCCTAAAGTCTTGCTGCCCTTCTTTGCAATGATCTGCTTCTTGGTGCCCTTCTTAAGGCTTACTGATTTGTTGCTTCCGAGCTTAACAGTTACGGAAGATGCTGCACTTACATGGTTTACCGGAACACCGGACAATATGATGACAGCTGCCATTATAAGTGCGAGGGGTGAAAAGACAACCCTTCTGATTTTTGAAACTAATTTCATACTAATCTCTCCTTTCCTTTGGAAAATTGTTGCCTCTATATTGTATCATAAATTCGAATATTAATTATCAAAACAAATATTTTTAAATAAAAATTCAAACTTCAGACTCTTTTTATAAACTTTTAAGAAGCCATTAACATTCGCATAAATGTGGCTTTATTTTTGTGTTTTACAATAGGTTTAGGTCTAAAGGACAGACTAATACTAAGGAAAGTCAAAAAGGAGTCTGGTATGAGGAGAATTTTAAGTGGATTACTTGTCCTTACGGCGGTGCTTACTCTTACAGCCTGCGGGGGGATGAACAAGAAAAATATGGATGTCGGAATAACGCTGGATCCCGATCCTGAGATCGGTGAGGATGCTGAGGTGCTATTTTCCTTCAAGAAAGTCGGAAACACCTGGAAAGATCAGAATGTTCCGGAGACTACCTTAGCAGAAGGAGATTTAACCACATTCATTGGCGATGAGGACACACCTCTGGCAGGTATCCCGGATGCTATCTCACCCGATCGCGCCGAAGAAATAATGGAGGTCATCAGAAAGGACCTTGCGGACGATGGCACAATCACCGTAAGCGGTGAGACGTTTATAATCGAAGATCCTGATAGCTATGAGAACATGTGGGAGTTCCTTGATTACCTCTCAGAGAAATACGACGAGGAGGATGAACTTACGGTAGGAGATGAGACAGTAACTCTAAACGAACTCCGCATTATCATTGATATGATGCAGGGACTGTAAAGAAATGAAAATATGCGTTTATAGATGGTCATGTTTGCCTTAAATGTGACCATCTTTTTTTATTGTAAACAATGTAATAGTCATATAAATATAATAATTATAAATTATTGTAATGTGCTCTTATTATATGATTATGATTGGTGAGTTGAAAAGCTATGTCATTACTGAATTTTTCATATAAACGTAATTATAAACATTTTATAAACTTCATAAAATGTCATGAAAATGCATGGTTGAGCGAATTGACTAATTAATTCAAGATGTTACAATGGAAAATGTCACGAAACCTCGGTTACGAAAAACCGTAAACAAAATTTTTTATGAGTGGAGGTAATTTATATGATGAAACTCTCTAGAATTGGTGCGGCTGCACTCGCGGTTGCACTGTCCTTTACATTACTGACTCCGGTTGGTGTTAAGGCAGAACAGTGGCATGACTATGGCTCCGGTGCGGGAACAGTAATTGATGAATACAATAAGAAAATAACCATAACAGGAACTGATAATGGCGATGGTACTGCAGGCGGCTGGGATGCTAATAAGGCTGAGCTTGCAGCATGGAATAATGCTGTTGCCCAGGGGATTGCTGTTGCTGGTACAGAAACAAATTGGGACGATTATGTTGACATAACAGATACGAGTGTTACACCGGTAAAAACTGTTCATCACTATTTTAGATATGCAAGTAGAGGATACACTCATACTTCTACAAATGATCCGGCCGTTGATAATAAATCCACTACATGTATTCTCAGGTTTACCTATACAGAGTATAAGAATAATATTACCGGAGAGATGTCCTATGATCGTGCTGAACTATCGGGTGGAAATAGGCAGGTAGAAACTCCTAATGATATTCCGTTAAAGTGGACTGTATATACAGGAATGTTTACTGATATACATATTGGACTTGATGGTGGAAATGTTGAAATTCGAAATATTAAGTCCAGTAATAAAAAGGCAGTTCAGGTCAGACTTGGAGCTACAACAGTAAATAAAACCACAAGCATTAGAGAGCTTAGCAAAGATGATAGAGGCTTTTACTATACAGCAAATCAAGGTTCCAAGCAGAAGATTTATGTTCCCAGTGTGGATACAAAGGTAAATGCATCCTACGCAGATATCTGCTTAAGAGTTTTTGGAAGAAAGGCCGGAAAGTCTGTTATAAGCTTTGATATTTACGATGCGAATGGTGCTAAGACAGGTTCTGCTAAGATAACAGTAGTATCAAGCAAGGATAAGGATATTGAAAGCATTACCTTTGCAGGAAAGAGCCTTGAGCAGGGTGATATTATAGGTAAAACCGATAATAAGTACATTTATAAGGGCAAAGATATTAATACATTTTATGATTATACAACAAAGAAAGCTGGCAAGCTTAAGGTTAAAGTTGGAAAGAATACTAAGCTTCTAAGAATTCAGGTAGGCGTTCTTGAGAAATATAACTGGGATAGCAATATGGATCCTGAAAATGGAAAGAATAATTATTCTACATCAGATGGTACATTTACCAGTAATTATGCTTTCGAAACCACAGAGAATCACCCTGTAGATCTTAATGGTGATGGTGATTATGATGATGTAGTTAATGGTATGTCAGAAAGATCAGTCAAGTACAGGTATAAGACAGTAAAAAATAATAAGAAGATTACATTAGGTAAGCTTCCTTTGTATACAAATTCATCTTATAATGAATCAGCAACATACAATAACGCAAATGCTAGTCAGAATTATTCTGGTAGTATGACAGATAATAAACTAAATGATGAGAATGTTGCTCCTACAATGATAAAGGTCACTGTATATAACAAAGTAGATAAAGAATACTATGACTACTATTATGTAATTAATAAGAGAATTAAGAAGTATTAAGTAGTATTTTGAGCGTATATATCGGAGGTTAATATATGAATAAAAAAATTATAGCATTGGGCATGGCAAGTGCAATGGCCATAGCAGCGGTTTTCACTACTGCGGTTCCTGTATCCGCACAGGTTACAACGACAATTAGTTACCAGAATGATGCATTTATGAGTTTTGATCACTTGGTAGGTGAGAATGATCCTTATCATGCAGAGAATACTTCATCAACTATTGCGATTGGTGAGCAGAGAACAGCCATTGTAGGCGGGACGATTGAAACAACTACTACTGATACTATTAATAAAAAAACATATTTGGGCTATGACGATGAGGGAGATTTTGGTCCGATAGAAACTGGTACGACAAAAACATATAAGCATCTTTCCGTAGCTGATTTCACAAATTGGCAATCTGATACACCAGCTGTAGCAACGGTAACAAATGGTGTTGTTACTGGTGTATCCTCAGGATCGGCTTGGATTTCGGCATCCTATACTTGGACTGATGCGAATGGTGTAGCACAGGCGCCTATAAATATTGGTGCCTGGATATATGTACAAAAGGCACCGGTTGATGATTATGTAATTCCGGTACAAGTTGACCTTGCTGTTGGTGAGACCTTTACAATTCCGTCACCTCCTGTTACATACAGAAAAGGAACACAGGTAGACGCATCATTCATAGAGTTCGACGATGATGATTTTGGTGAAGAATTTGGAGATGATGCGAAGTGGGATGATGCAAAAAAAGTATTTTCAGGATCAATTGCTTCCTTTGACAAGACAACTAAAGCACTTACAGCGAAAGCAGCTGGAAATATAAGTATTCGTTTCGGATATAAGACAGCTGAGAATAATGTTGAACATTGGGGACACTATTATATATTCCACATCAAGGAAGCTGTAGGTTCAGTAGTACCTGACGATTATGGCGAAGCAAATTACAAGATTCTGAACGCTCATGAAGTTGCTTATGCAGGAATGGTTAAGGTTACAAATAAGCCTGTTATCCCTAGCGAAGTATTCATCAATAATACTGAATACGATGTTGTTGAGATTGCTGACGGAGCATTCAAGGGCACATCAATCGTATCTGTAACAGTGCCTGTTCAACTCAAGAAGATTGGCGCTTCTGCATTTGAGAACTGCAAGAAGCTCACAAGCCTTGATATCTCCAGCACAGATGTTGAGCAGATTGGTGCCGCTGCATTTGCAGGCTGCGTAAAGTGCAAGGAACTCACAGTAAACGGTGATAAGGTTAAGACCTATGGCGCAGGCGCATTCAAGAAGTTTAAGAAAAAGAATGTCATAAACGTTGAAGCATCTTCCAAGAAGGTATTTAAGAGTGCTTCCAAGAAGATTAAGAAGGCCGGCGGAAAGAAAGCTAAGATCGTTGAGCAGGACTAATATTTGATTTAAGTATTGTGACATTCAAGAGAGTTAAATTTAATACGGCTCCGGAGGGATTTCCCCTCCGGGGTCTTTTTTGTTTTATTAGGAAACGCTTGACTGATAAACTCCGACTGTGCTTTAATGGTTTAAAGTGTTGAAGAATCGACAAAGGAGAAACAGTCATGAGTAATGAAGCAAAAATCCCTTATAAAATCTATCTTAGTGAGGATGAAATACCGAAGCAATGGTATAACGTCAGAGCTGATATGAAAAATAAGCCGGCTCCGCTCCTTAATCCCGGAACCCTTAAGCCTATGAGTTTTGATGAGCTTCGCCCGGTATTCTGTGATGAGCTTATAAAGCAGGAGCTTGACGATACTACAGCTTATATCGATATTCCGCAGGAGATCCAGGACTTCTATAAGATGTACAGACCGTCACCCCTGGTTAGGGCTTACTGTCTTGAGAAGGCGCTCGATACACCTGCTAAGATCTACTACAAATTCGAGGGTAACAATACCAGCGGAAGCCACAAGCTCAATTCCGCAATTGTTCAGGCATATTATGCAAAACAGCAGGGCCTTAAGGGCGTGACCACCGAGACCGGCGCAGGTCAGTGGGGAACAGCTCTTTCCATGGCATCTGCATACCTTGGCATCGACTGCAAGGTCTACATGGTAAAGGTATCCTATGAGCAGAAGCCCTTCAGACGTGAAGTTATGCGTACCTACGGGGCAAGCGTAACACCTTCACCTTCGATGGATACCGAGATCGGAAGAAAAATAAATGCGGAGCACCCCGGAACCACAGGAAGCCTTGGATGCGCAATTTCAGAGGCTGTAGAGGTAGCAACCAAAACTGAAGGCTACAGATATGTTCTTGGAAGCGTTTTGAACCAGGTGCTCTTACATCAGTCTGTCATCGGCCTTGAGGCAAAAGCTGCCCTTGATAAATACGGCATCAAGCCCGACGTTGTCATCGGCTGTGCAGGAGGCGGATCAAACCTCGGCGGTCTCATCTCACCCTTCATGGGAGAGAAGCTCAGAGGTGAGCAGGACTACAGAATAGTTGCTGTTGAGCCCGCAAGCTGTCCGAGCTTCACAAGAGGAAAATTCGCTTATGATTTCTGCGATACAGGAATGGTATGCCCTCTTGCCAAGATGTACACACTCGGAAGCAACTTCATTCCTTCCGCAAACCACGCCGGTGGACTTCGTTATCACGGCATGAGCCCCGTTTTGTCACAGCTCTATCATGATGGTTACATGGAGGCAGTATCCGTAGAGCAGACCTCAGTATTCGAGGCAGCAGAGCAGTTTGCAAGAGTTGAAGGTATCCTTCCCGCACCTGAGAGCAGCCATGCTATCAGGGCCGCTATCGATGAGGCTCTTAAGTGCAAGGAAACAGGCGAGGAAAAGACAATTCTTTTCGGCCTTACCGGAACCGGCTATTTCGATATGGTGGCATACCAGAAGTTCAATGACGGTGAGATGTCCGACTACATCCCGACCGACGCAGAGCTGGAGGCAAGTTTCGCCAAGCTGCCCAAAGTAGATTAAAAAGTACATTCCATGTTTAAGAGGTTATATATCCACCTTGTAGGAGACTCTACAGGGTGGATTTTTTGTGTGTTTTACATGCTATGCCCCTCATCTAGAGAAAGGCGAATCACACGCTAAAAAGCGTAAAATTATTTGACCAATAGAAAAAAAGAGAATAAAATAGTAAAAAAGAGAAAAAATAGAAAAAATAAGAAAATAATATACAAAAATAGTAAAAAATAGAAAATATAAATAATAATAGTAAAAAGATAGGAGAGATTATGGCTGTTAAAATTGATCCATTCACTCTGACACCGGGAGTTGCGGGAAAGCCCTATATCGACTGTGGTATAGCAGATGAAATCATTACAAATTTTAAGAGCAGTGAATCGTCAAAGTTCGTATATAAGATAACCGGACTCAGAGGCTCGGGGAAGTCTGTAGAATATGGTAAGGTTCTGCAGACGCTTGAGAAGGATGAAAACTGGCTTGTCTATCCTCTCGCAGCAGAGGGAAGTGGGGTAACAACGCTCATTTCATATCTTAGTCAGGAAGATTTCATAAACGAAAAAAAGACAGAAACATCCATAAAAACGAGTGCAACTGCCGAAGGGGGCATTCCAATTATATCCGGAAAGGGAAGCATAGAAGTAACCAAAACCTATGCCGAGAATAATGTTTTTTATGATAAGGAGGCAACTCTGGCAAGCATGATTGCCAAGGCAAACAAGAAAAATCGCAATGTCCTCGTTATGATAGATGATATTTCCAGAACGGAAAGCACAGTAGAACTCCTTTCTATATTGGGGACTATGTTTAACAGGGGCAGACGGGTGTATCTTGTTGTAAGTGGACTTTCAAAGAACATAGAAGAGTTTTTCACAATTAGTAAGAAAGATCCAAGGAGTGAGACGGTTTCCAAAAGTCTGTCATTCTTCAGGCGAGGAGACACGAGAGAAGTAAAGCCACTGGATAAATTTGATATCGCAAATAACTACGAAAAATATCTTGGCGTGGACGCTTTAGAGGCAAAGAGATTATATGATATGACTCTTGGCTATGCGTATGCATATCAAGTGTTGGGCTCATTATACTTTAATAAAAAAGAATCAGAAACGCTCGAAGATCTGATTCCTGACTATGAGAGAACGCTGTTTAAATCTTATAATCTTGATTGGCCTGAACTGACTGATAAGGAACAGGATTTTATTAGAAGCTTTTATAAGGGGAAGACCGGAAAAGCAAAAGATACAAAAGCCTATATGTCTAATCCGGACACTTATAATACATACAAAGACCGCCTGATTGACAAGCATTTCTTTTCTGCTGACAAGAGAGGCTACCTGGAACCAAAGCTTCCAAGATTTGACAGATTCATAGAAATATGGTGTGACGAATAAAATAAAATATTTTTAAAAAAATAAAAATAGTAGTTGCTTTTCTCCCCGTGACGTGATAAGATACCATTTGTCGCCGGGGTGTAGCGCAGTTGGTTAGCGCGCTATCTTAGGGAGGTAGAGGCCGCGAGTTCGAGTCCCGCCACTCCGACTACTTAAGACTTTGGAAGAGATTCCAAAGTCTTTTTTTCTATATAAATAGTATTAGTTTCCGCAAAAACAATTAAAACCATGTATTTCGCTGAATAAGTGTTGTATATCGTTTCTTGATAAGGTATTATAAAAGACTAGCGAGAAAACCCCTTCCGACGAGTCGGTAGGGGATGAATCGCACATCACCGCTTGGATTTGCTGTATTTTCCGGATAGGACATATTTGCGATGGTGTTCATCTGTCCTCTGCTCCTCGATATACTTTTTAACTGTTTCAATTGAGACAGACCCTGTTGTGGCACAGAAATAGCTTGAACTCCAGAACGGGGTATCACCTAATAGATACTTCTGTATATGTCCTTTGTATTTCAGATGGACTTCCTTTGAAAGCCCTGACTTGAGCATGTTTACTAGCTTAGACGGTGCAACATCCGGTGGCATGGAAACAAGCAGATGCATGTGGTCTCCATCTGTCTCTATGCTCAGCACTTTGGTGTTCATCCTGCCGCAAAGATACTCTGCATGGTTTTTAATGAAATCACCCATCTCGTCGGTAATGACTCTTTTTCTGTATTTAGTTACAAAAATGATGTGGTAAGTAAGAAGATAAACTGAATGTGATCCGCGTCTGTAATTGTCCATAAACAACTCCCCTTAAAAGAACATTTGTTTGATGTTTAGCATTAAATATGCTATAATACTAAATATAAGCTATGCCAAAGGAGAAATCAACCGTGTACAGGACAAGGCAGTACAGGATAAACAGAAACAATGATCTATATGACTACTGCTGCAATATCTGTCTTGCATCAGCATCACTGTATAACCGTGCAAATTTCATCCTAAGGCAGTACTCTTCTGCAGTAGAGGCCATGAATTCATACAAGCCCCTTTTTGAAAACCAGATGAAGGTTTTCAGAATCGTGAGCGATTCCCTTTACGGAACCAAATATGAGCCAAAGGGGCAGTGGCTTTCCTACAATTCCATGGACTATCTGTTAAAGAGTACCAATGACAGGGCATACTATGGCATGCCCTCACAGGCAAATCAGCAGATACTGAAACTACTGATGCGTGACTATAAGTCCTTCTTTGAGGCAGTGAAGGCATATGGCAGGGATAAGTCTGCATTTACAGGAAGACCGCATATGCCGGGATATGTCCGCAATGGAAAGATGAAGACAGCAGTCCTTACAAATCAGATATGCAGGATAAAGGATGGAAAACTTCTCAAATTTCCGGGGACAAAAGAGATACTTGAACTTGGGGATGTATCATTTTCATGGAAACTCAAGGAAGTGCGCATAAAGCCGAGCGGAAGGGATTTCGTGATCGATGTCGTAATGGAGATGGAGAACAAAGGGATTGAGCCAAAAGATGACAGCTCTATATTAAAGGAATTAAGAGAGATGGATGATATCTCAGATATGAGAGTGATGGCAATAGATCCCGGAACAGACAACATCGCCGCTGTTGTCAATAACTTTGGTAACAGGCCGTTCGTCATAAAGGGAGGCATCGTCAAATCCATCAACCAGCTCTATAACAAGGGGATCGGAAGGCTCTCGTCATGTGCCATGACCTGCAATCAGAGATACCGCACGAGAAGGATGGAAATCCTTACCGGTAAGAGAAACAGAAGAATAAAAGACCAGTTCCATAAGATAAGCAGACAGTTAGCTGACTATGCAAGGGATAACCATGTGGATGTGGTTGTGATGGGACACAATGTATTCCAGAAGCAGGAGATAGGGATCGGACATATAGGAAACCAGAATTTTGTGCAGATACCAATGCTGGTATTTGCTGATATGCTCCGCTATAAGCTTGAAGAATACGGGATAAGATTTGTCCTGACAGAGGAGAGCTATACCTCAAAGGCTGATTTCCTTGCACAGGATGATATTCCGGTATATAAAAAAGGCGATAATACAGAGTATGTCTTTTCAGGGAAAAGAATAAAGAGAGGGCTGTACAGACATTTCGATGGAACAGTGACAAACGCAGATATAAACGGAGCTGCAAATATCTTAAGGAAAGTATTCCCAAAGGTAACACAATGGGATAGAGGCATAGTGGACATGCCTTGTTCTGCAGGATGCGTAGAGCATACTGCAGGTTCATGCCGCGAAGCGGCATAACAGAAACCCTTTCCGATGTGGAGTCGGTGAGGGTGGTCCATCTGAACTATGATAAAAGTATTTGGAGGGATGAATATGACAAAACAGCAAGAATCTGAAAATATGGGGATTGTTTTTCTTGTAGTACTTCTTCTTAACATCATCGTTAGCGTTGGCGGAACGTTCATCGCTATGAAGGGCGTTAAAGTGGGAATTTGGGGCTCCGTACTCTGCGAAGCAGCACTTCTTATTCCGGTCCTTGTTTATGTATTTAAAAGTGGTCAGTCTTTTACGGAAGCCATGGGCCTTCATAAGATCAAGATATCGACCGTACTTCTGACAATAGTTCTAAATATCGTTATCACACCGATATGGGTATTCGCTAATTTCTTTTCACAGCTCTTTGTACCCAACACGGTTGCTCAGAGTGCGAATAGTATGTTATCCGGCTCGGCAGGTTTTGCAATTCTGGTTGTTTCGCTGCTTCCGCCTTTTATTGAAGAGTTTGCTTTCAGAGGACTGCTTTTCGGAACTTACAAAAGAGTGTCTACTATTGTGAAGGCTGCGCTTATTTCCGCGCTTTTCTTCGGACTCATTCATTTGAATTTTAACCAGTTCTGCTATGCGTTTGTGCTTGGAGTTATCTTTGCTTTCGTAAATGTTGCAAGCGGAAGCATTATTACATCCATGATCATGCATTTCCTTATCAACTCCTTTAACATGCTCCTGGTTTATGCCGCAATGCTTGCTGCTAATACGATGGGGCAGGATCTTTCGGCAGTTGCTGAATCGCAGAGACAGAGCATGCTGGTTCCCACCATCGTATTCTTTTTCCTTGCGATAGCTTTTGCATTTGTTGCAAAGATTGTTATGAGGGGAATTGCCAGGAATGAAGGAAATTTAGAGGAGTTTGATTCGATTTTTAAAAAGAACGGTTCCGAGCAGGCTGATAGCGCGCCTGTATTTACGCTTCCGGCTATTATTGCAACAGTAATCGGCGTTGCAGGAGTTATCGGGTTCTCCTATATGATGATGATGATGAACTGATAGCAATAGGAAATACCGCTTATATCAAAACTGTGCTATTATTGTGGTTATGGAAACTACAGGAAAAAAACACTTAAACATTGGAATATATGCCCACGTTGACGCCGGTAAGACTACCCTGTCGGAGGCACTTTTGTACCTCACAGGGGCGGTCAGGAAATCCGGCCGCGTGGATCATGGTGATACCTTTTTTGACTCATACTCTTTGGAGAGATCAAGGGGTATCACCATTTTTTCTAAGCAGGCGGAGCTTGATCTGTCTGAAAATACGCATGTGACGCTTCTCGATACTCCCGGGCATGCCGATTTTGCCCCCGAGACCGAGCGCACCATGAAGGTGCTCGATGCCGCGATTCTTATCATTAGCGGCGCCGATGGCGTAACTTCCCAGGTTCATACACTGTGGAAGCTTCTTTCTCATTACAAAGTCCCAATCTATATTTTTGTAAATAAAATGGACCAGCCTCAGTCTGACAAGGACCGCATCCTCGAAGACATTAAAAAGAGGCTTTCGGACAACGTGGTGGATTTTTCGGAGATGGATTTAGGTAGTGATGCCTTCCAGGAATCCCTCGCTGTCTGCGACGAAGCCCTCTTAAATGCCTATCTGGAAGAAGGCCGAGAAGTCACAGAGGACGACATTCGCAGCCTAATCTTTTCAAGGAAGCTTTTCCCTTGCCTCTTTGGAAGTGCGCTGAAAATGGGGGGCGTTAAGGAACTGATAGCTCTTCTTGACGACTTTGCGAAAGCTCCCGATTATTCGGAGGATTTTGCGGCCAGAGTTTACAAGATTTCAAGAGATACAAACGGCACAAGGCTCACCTGGCTTAAGGTCATGGGCGGAGCCCTACATGTGCGTGATGTCCTTACCATGCCCGCAGCGGGAGGGGCGAAGGCAGGAGAACCCATCTCAGCCAAAATCGATCAGATTCGCATCTATTCGGGCGAAAAGTATGAACTCCTTCAGGAGGCAGAGGCAGGCCGAATTGTGGCCGTAACAGGCCTTGATACGTCCTATGCCGGGCAGGGACTTGGCGCCCTCACAGGAGAATTGACCGAGGTGCTCTCGCCGATTCTGTCGTCCAGAATCATCCTTCCGGAAGGCGCAGATGCTTTTGCTGCCTACAAACAGCTTCTCGAGTTGTCCGAAGAGGAGCCGCTCTTATCAGTAAAAAAGGATGAAGAAACAGGCGACCTCTCCGTCAGGGTTATGGGCGAAGTTCAGATGGAAATCCTAAAGCACAGATGCATGGAGCGCTTTGGACTTGATATAGATTTTGGCGATGAGAGCATCGTCTATAAGGAGACAATCAAGGCACCTGTCGAGGGTGTTGGACACTTTGAGCCGCTGCGGCACTACGCAGAGGTTCATCTGCTTCTTACACCCGGAGAGCCCGGAAGCGGACTTTCCTTTGAAGCTGATTGTCCGGTGGATGATCTTGCGATTAACTGGCAGAACCTCATTTTGTCCCACTTAGAAGAATTCAGGATTCGCGGAGTCCTCACGGGTTCTGAGATCACAGACATGAAAATCACTGTGATCGGCGGAAGATCCCACCTAAAGCACACCGAGGGCGGAGACTTTAGAGAAGCGACCATGCGCGCCGTTAGGCAGGGACTTATGATGGCAGAGAGCATTTTGCTTGAGCCGGTCTATGATTTTACAGCTGAGCTTCCTTCTGAAAACATCGGAAGGCTGCTAAGTGATATCCAGAAAATGAACGGAACGACAAATCCTCCTGAGATGCTTCCTGACGGAACATCGAGCGTTACAGGTTCAGTGCCTGCTTCCGAGCTTTCGGATTATGCGAGAGAGATTATCTCCTATACACATGGCGCGGGTAGAATCAGCCTCTCACTTCGCGGCTTCGAGCCATGTCATAACGCTGAAGAAGTTATCGCCGAAAAGGACTACGATCCCGAGCGCGATATTGCACAGCCCACAGGCAGTGTTTTTTGCTCACATGGTGCGGGGACCGTTATTCCTTGGAACGAAGTAAGAAACCATATGCATGTCGATACCGGCTGGTCGACAGATGCCGGGAAGAATTCAGTAGAGACAGATCTTACGAGCCTTGGCGATAAGCTGCAGAGCTTTAAATCAGAGGAGGTCAGAAGAGAAAAAGAGCTGACCTACGAGGAACGCACCAGGCAGTACAATGCCACAATTCAGGAGCTTGATAATATTTTTGAACGAACCTACGGACCCGTTAAGCCGCGCTACGATGCCAAGGCCGACGAAGAGAGAAGGCGAAAGGCTGCAAACAAAGCACCGGAGAAGAAATACCGCGCGCAGAAGGAATTTTCACCGGATGATGCCTACCTTCTCGTCGATGGCTACAATATCATCTATGCAAACGATGAGCTTAGAAGCCTGGCGGAATCAGATATGAAGTCCGCGCGCGATAAGCTGATGGATATTCTCTCGAATTTCCAGGGCTACAGAAGAGAGACGGTGATCCTGGTATTCGACGCCTATAGAGTTCCCGGCGGAACGGAGCACGTGCTTAAATATCACAATCTCGATGTGGTATTCACTAAGGAGGCCGAGACCGCCGATCAGTACATTGAGCGTACAGCTCATGAGTACAGCAAGAAAAATCGCGTGACCGTCGCCACCTCCGATGCCATCGAGCAGGTCATAATCTACGGCGCCGGTGCTATGCGAATGAGTGCTTCCGACTTCTGGTACGAAGTGAAGCGAACCGAGGATGAGATAAGGGGGCTTATAGAAAATCCATCCCCTTCGTTTTATAATTGAAAATAATCATATATACATGAGGGAGTCCGGTATGAAAAACTCAAAACTTTTTACCCACAAGAAAATTCTGTCCATCCTTCTGGCGGCAGCTCTTTTGCTGTCACCTGCTGCTCCTTGCGGCGGCACACTTAACGTAGGTGCGAAGGAGGAAGTTAAGAAGACCGTAGAGCTCGTAGTTGCAAAGCCGGTTATTACCGATGTCAGCAACGAATACAAGGGCCTTTTGGTGAGCTGGAAACAGGCGGATAATGCTCTGGGCTATTATGTTTTCAGAAGGCAGAAGTCCTCTGCCCCCTGGGAGCTTCAGGCTGATTTGCCGGGGGATACGCTTTCATATCTTGATAAGGATGCGATGAAAGAAGGCGGCATCTACACCTATATGCTTAAGGGCTACAACGGTGAGATTCTTTCAGAGGAATCCGCGCCTAAGACTGCGACAAGGTTCCCGGTTTCCAGGGTTGGAATCAATATAAAGTATGCTCAGAAATCTGCGAGAAACATGCAGAAGATGATAAATGACTTCAGAACGGGTAAGGACACCTGGCTCTGGAATGAGACCAACACCAAGCAGGTTTATACCTATGACCTTAATAAACTTGCCTATGATTATAAGCTTGAAAAAATCGCGATGCTAAGAGCAGCGGAGATTGCGCTTAAGTTCAATCACGAGAGGCCAAACGGCAGGATGTGTTTCAGTGCGCTGGATGAGAGCGACTACAACTATACCTATGCCGGTGAAAATATCGCCTATGGTTACAAGACCGCGAAGGCAGCTTTTGAGGCCTTTCAGGAAGTGAATGAAAAGTACGCAGGTCAGGGCCACCGCAGAAACATGCTAAATCCCAATTACAATGTATGTGCCATCGGTCACGCTAAGGTAAAGGGAGTGCACTACTGGGTACAGCTTTTCGCAAATACAACGGATGATTCCGACTACACCAAGACGGTAAGCACTACCAAGAAAGTCAATATGTATATCTCGACGGACGACCTTTCTTCCTATAAGAAGACGCTTAAATCCCTGGGCGCGAAGATATCGGACTACGCCCCGCAGAAAACGTCCTTTGTGGCTATTGCCGGTTTTAAGGGAAAAGTGGTCATGGCCTATAACAAGGCAATCGGAGCCACCGGCTATGAGATTTACAGGTCTGATAAGAAAAAGGGCGGCTTTAAGAAAGTCGGCACGATTACGAGCCAGCTTAAGCTTGAGTACACTGACAGAAAGGTTTCGCGCAAAAAGAAGTATTACTATTATATAGTTCCTTACAGAGTGGCCCATGACGAAAGAATTTACGGGAAGAAGTCGGAAACAAAAGAAGTAAAGACAAAATGATGGACTAATAATCCTAAATGGGTTATTCTGTTACAAATTATAAATACCGGCAGACGGATTAGGCTGACCGGGGAGAGCAGGTAGGAGAGATGGATATTGGAGAGCGTCAGAATCTGAGAACCGAGATAGAGGGGATCGTAGAGCTTATTCTTGATGACTACAACAAGGGTAGAGATGTTGATCAGATGGACATTTTCAACCAGCCCGACAGAGACGTGGTCATTGATATTGTGAAAAAGCTGCTGCGTGTCATTTATCCCGGATATTTCAGAGATAAGATTTATAGAAGCTATAACGACTACAACAGGGTTGCGGTTATCATAGAGGATGCGATTTACAATCTGCAGAAGCAGGTGGCAATAGCTTACAGGCACGGCGGTGATTATGAAAATGCGTCCGATGAAACTCTGACCTGTGGAGCAAGATGCATTACGCATGAATTTTTCAAAAAGATTCCGGACATCAGAGCGCTTATAGACACCGATCTGCAGGCGACTTTTGACGGTGATCCCGCAGCGTTTAGCAAGGAGGAGATTATACTGTCCTATCCGGGACTTCTCGCAACTGCGATAAATCGTATGGCTCATGAGCTCTATCTGCTGAAGGTGCCGCTTATTCCGAGAATCATGACAGAGTACGCTCATTCGAAGACCGGAATCGATATTCATCCCGGAGCAACCATCGGCAAGTACTTTATGATAGATCACGGAACAGGCATAGTTATCGGTGAGACAACCATCATCGGTGAGCATGTAAAGGTATATCAGGGTGTCACCATCGGCGCGCTTTCTACAAAGGGTGGACAGGCCCTTAAGGGAGCTAAGAGACATCCCACGATTGAGGACAATGTTACTATCTACGCCGGAGCTTCTATCCTTGGCGGTGAGACGGTAATCGGACACGATTCCGTAGTGGGATCCAACGCATTCCTCACATCTTCCGTAGCACCCGGAACCAGAGTAAGCATTAAGAACCAGGAGCTTCAGATCAAGAACGGAAGCTCGAAGGATTTCTAATTAAATATGATCAATAAAGTAGCACTGTGAAAGTTGTTTTTCACGGTGCTATTTTTATTCTAAAGAATTTGCTGCTGCTTACCGAAATAAAAGATGTAGGTATAAGACTGCACTTTTATGTTTACACGAAAGCGGTGAGATTATGATGAGATCATTGTGGTCCGGAGTTGCCGGACTTAAAACACACCAGATTCAGATGGATGTTATCGGTAATAACGTAGCTAACGTAAATACAACATCCTACAAGGCTCAGAAAACCACCTTTGGAGATCTTTTATACCAGAATGCGAGAAGAGCAAACGGTCCTACTCAAGTAAGAGGCGGAACAAACGCCAAGCAGGTAGGTCTCGGTGCGAAATACTCGGCCATTATGACCAATATCGCAAAGCAGGGCTCAATACAGCAGACAGACAGCGTATTTGACCTTAGTATTACAGGCGATTCATTTTTCGTAATTGAAAATCATAAGGGCGAGATGAACTACTCAAGAGACGGCTCCTTCACAGTTGATGCGCAGGGCTATCTCGTAACCAGAGCCGACGGCTACTATGTAAGAGGTATACAGGCAGCTGATGATGCCAAGACAGCCGAGGATCTTGCAGCAGGAGCAACAGACAGACTGCAGATTCTTCCTATCGGCGAGGATGGGAACCTTATAAAAATGGACGGCGAAGCAACTTCCTACGCGAGAGTTACAGGAAACATCAGCAGAACCGATGACCTCCTTGATCCCAATAAGGGTAGAACCGTAGACCTCGAGTTCTACGGAGCAGATGGCAAAACTTATACAGTAAGAATGAAATTCGATAATGCGGGTGATGACAACGACTCAACCTATCGCGCAAACATCACGGGCATTATGGATGAAAATCATCAGATGATAGAGGGCGGCGTTCCCGAGAATTTGTCGGTAGCCCTTACTTATGATCCTGAAACCGGAAAATTTACCGGTGCTGACGGAAATGCAAACGGACAAATTCAGCTTCAATTTGAAGGCGATGCGGCAGCAGCAGGCGGGTTCACTCTTGATTTCTCAGGAACAACAAATTATGCACCGCTTAACGGTGCGTCCAGTTCCGCACTTGCAACCTACAGAGGCGACAGAGAAGGAAACGGCGAGGGCTATCCCGAAGGCGATATGAACGGTGTAGCTATCGCAAGAGACGGTACCATCACAAGACTTTACAGCAACGGACAAAACAGAGTTGCAGGAAAAATCGCAGTTGCAGAGTTTGCAAATGTAACCGGTCTTAACAAAGAGGGTGAAAACCTCTACTCCGTAACTGGCAACTCAGGACCTGCACAGCTGATGTGGGTTAACGATGACGGTGGTTACATGACTTCCGGAACATTGGAGATGAGTAACGTCGATCTGTCAACAGAATTCACTGATATGATCATCACACAGCGTGGCTTCCAGGCCAACAGCCGTGTCATCACCGTATCGGACACCCTCCTGGACGAACTCAGACAACTCAAGAGATAAGGATTGTAATAATACGCCCGCCGGATATCTGGCGGGCTGTTTTTAATTGCGTTCACCAATTTTTCAAATATTCGTTTGGAAATTATGTAATAAAATAGGTGCTTTGAGCCGAAATATGTAGTACAATAAAGGTAGAAGAAGATGAATTTTGCGACAATTAGCACTCAACACTAGACAGTGCTAACATCATGTGATACAATCACTAAACATAGCAATTCATTTTTCAAAGGGAAAGGAGATGAGGCTATATGGTAATCGTTAAAATGAACAATACGACAGTAGAATGCAGTATCGCTGCGTCGGAACTTCGTGAAATCGGCCTCACCCCGGAAGCAATCATGAACGGAGAGAAGAAGACCGTTCCGTTTATGGCGCAGCTGAACAGGGAAGTTGGCGAGCAGCTTGGGTATAATCCCGAAACAGAAGTGCTCATGATGAGCAAGAACATGATGATGGACGGAAGTGTGCGCATTTTTGCAATTAAGATGTCCAACGAGGACATCCAGAAATCCGCAGACAGGATCCGTGGATCGGCAGAGGCCATTTTGAGAGAGATGACCCAGGAGAGAGTAGACTCCATCAAGGCTAAGACCGGTTTTGATAAGGGACAGGCACTCAATGAGATGATCGGACATGTATCAGAGCTCATTGAACAGATATATGATCAGGATGAGGAGCAGGATCCTCAGATTGAAGCGATGGCTAAGCCCATTGTCAACACTGAGAAATATATGGCGAGATTCAAGGACATCAATTCCGCAGCCAGATTCGCGAAGGTATCCTACAGTCTTCCTATTACAGGATCCAAGCTCTACAAGGAAAACGACGAGTACTTCGTAACACTGGTGCTTGAGCCCGACGGAGAGAACGCAGTATACGATCTTCGCAGGTGCGGACTTGAGTACGCCGAGGAGCTCATGATGAACTCCCCTGAGCAGACACACGTTGAGGAAACCGCTAAATGCATTATTAAGGAGGACGCACTCCTTCACTTAAAGGACATGCTGGCAAAATAACATGAATGTGACGGTATACGATTTTACGGGAATCTACGAGAACGAGGGCTTTGACTTTTATAAAAAAGAGGGCGCTCGTTCTCTTTTTTGCTCATTAAAAGATATAAGCGGCACCAACTGCATATGCGACGACTACGCTTACAAAGAGATCAGGGAAAAGGTGAAGGCTTTGGATGCATCTTCTTCGCGCGAACCTGTAATAAGCTTTTTTGACAATGGGAATTATCATTATATGTCTAAGCTTCTGATGGATGTCTTGTGTGAAAAATCCGGCATTGAAGGTAGTAACTCTTCGCCTGAATTTGATCTCATCTTTTTTGACCACCATCCCGATATGAAGTGGACTTCCTACGGCGAGGTTTTATCCTGCGGAAGCTGGGTGCTTAATGCGCTTAAGGATAGAAAGGAACTGGGGCAGGTTTTCATAATAGGTGCAGATCCCTCGCTGTGCGCTGAGGTTATGGAGGAGAATCCGGAGCTGTTCGGGGATGACGGTGAAAATGCATCAAACCCGCGGTTGGCATCCGGGACAAGAGTGCATTTTCTGAAAAGTGTAAATGAGCTTCCGGACACGGCCTCTTCGAATATTTATCTATCGATAGATAAGGATGTACTTGATGAGGACGAGCTTGCAACCAACTGGGATCAGGGAAATATGACAATCTCCGAGCTTGAAAAATCGCTTATTTATTTGAAGGAGCGGTTCGGAAGTGGTATATTGTCAGTAGATGTCTGTGGGGAGAGCCTGTCTGATTCCGCAGATGCTTATTCTGAGCGGGGTATCGAGGCAAGTAACAAAGTTAATTCCATGATTATCAAAATCTTTGTCGAGTAGGAAGTGCTGAGTTTTTTGAATGCGCTTTGGTGCGGCAAGTGGACTAAGGGGATTGGTATGGAAAAGAGAATCAGGGACAGAATTAAACGTATTGAGAAGCTTGATATGGACCTTTTATCGGACGAGGAGATACTCGCTGAGAAGAAGGAGATAACGCTTCTGATTGAGGCAATGCAGCAGGAACTGCTAAGGCGGATTATCATTATCGCGGCAGTGATTGTTTCGATTACAATAGCGGTGGTCGGACTCTTGTCGTATCCTTCCGCACCTATGCTTTTCGTGTGCCTTGCAGGTGTGCTTATTCTAATTGCAGTTCTTATTCAATATACCCAGAAGTATAAGGTTTTCAATGATCTTTACAAGGCAGCGGATATTCTGTTTAAGTGATAAATGCTGTTGACAAAACATCGTCAAATAGCTACAATATCTATTGTCGCTTGCAGGAATGGCGGAATTGGCAGACGCGCACGGTTCAGGTCCGTGTGATAGCAATATCATGAGGGTTCAAGTCCCTTTTCCTGCATTTATAGAAAAAGTTGCTTGACTACAAGAAGCTTTTACTATATTATTGTTCGAGTGGGGTCAAACCACAGAACACAGTTTAATACTTGAATTGCGGAAGTGTCGGAATTGGCAGACGAGCAAGACTAAGGATCTTGTGATGGCTACATCGTGTGGGTTCAAGTCCCATCTTCCGCACGATACAAAAAGGGATTAGCAGAAATGCTAATCCCTTTTTCGTATCGTGCCGAGGAGCCCCTTGAACCCAGGGTTCAAGGTCTCCTCGCAGCATAGCTGCTTCGTCGGTCGGTTCGGTGGGAAAAAGGTCCCCCGGACCTTTTTCTTTATCCACCTCACCCCATCTTCCGCACGCGGATAGAGAGCTCAGAAAGCTTGAGAAATCAAGTGTTCTGGGTTTTCTCTTTTGAAAAATGGAACGATTTTCAGGGGGGCCCTAGGGGTTCCCTCAGGGCATGATTGTTTGTCACAGAGAATCCTTTTGACTGGCAAAGACGTCTTAAAAAGGTCAGATAAGCGCCTGTTTTGGAATACGCAAAATGGGATAATTTTCATAAGGTGATAAAGCGAGCAATGATTGCGTGTGAAAACGCCGGACACAGTATTTTAGACCAAATTCCCGAGGTCGGGAATTTGGTAGTAGGCGGTGTAGCTCCACGAGAAAAGGTTGATTATGAACTCACAAGATATGCTTGCTACCTTATTGTTCAGAATGGTGATTCCCGTAAGGAAGTGATTGCCTTGGGGCAGACTTATTTTGCAATCCAGACATACAGGCAAGAACTGGCAGATCACTTTAATCAATTGGACGAGGACCGCAGAAGGCTCGTTGTCCGCGGAGATATTAAACAATGGAATCAGCTTCTTGCTGAAACTGCCCATGATGCCGGAGTTATCACCAATGAAGAATTTGCAATCTTTCAGAATGCCGGATACATGGGGCTGGCTGTGGATTTTGTCGAGATCAATTGTGGTGCTTATGTTCATGACAATTATACTGTGAAATATCTTTGTTGATGATATTTCGTAGTATATAATACTATTATCCGCAAGATAAAGAACATACATATGAGTCGTTCAGTGTGCTGCACTAATTACTAAGCATAGGCGAGGGAAAATTATATGAATAAGGAATGGTCGGAACTGAATAAAACGATACAGCTTCAGCTTAAAAAGCGTGACACCTGGCAGGATGGGGTAGTGACCTTAGAAAAACTGAGGAATCAGCTTCTGGATACGCTTAATGGTTTTAAGAAAAATCTTTCAAGGGAAGAATTTGATGCGATACCGTTTATAAATGCTGATGGATATCACAGCAAGACAATCGGGTATTCAATATGGCACATTTTTCGTATAGAAGATATAGTTGCGCATACACTTATTGCTGATGATGAGCAGGTATTCTTCAAGGGGAATTATCAGCAAAGGGTCAAGTCACCCATCATCACTACGGGAAATGAACTTATAAAAGAGCATATAGCAGAATTTTCCGGGCAACTTGATTTGGATGAATTGTATGCTTATGTAATGGATGTAAAGAAGAGTACGGAGGGAATAGTAAGAGGACTTTCCTACGATGATCTAAAGCTCAAGATTTCGGATGACAGAAAAGAGCGCCTGAAATCGCTAAATGTTGTCAGCACTTCTGAAGAGGCATATTGGCTAATTGATTACTGGTGCGGAAAAGATGTTAGAGGATTGATACAGATGCCTTTCTCCAGACATTGGATTATGCATATCGAGGCTTGCATGAGAATAAAGAATAAAATTCATCCGGAATAAATTATCATTTCATGAAATGGGAGAATGTATGATGAAAGTTGGCTTATCAGCCTGTTCAGACGGGCATATAAAGGAATGGGAATATCAGGTAGATGAACTGGTTCAGGTCTTGAAAGGCTTTGGCATCGAAGCCCTTCTTGCCCCGCACATAAAGGCTAAAGTAGATGATTTTAGTGGGACAGATGAGGAAAGAGCCGCTGATCTTATGCGCCTTTACGAGGATGATTCCATTGAGGCGATATATGATATCTCCGGTGGTGATCTCGCAAACGGTGTTCTAAAATATCTGGACTTTGATGTAATAGCAAGGGCAGATAAGACGTTTTGGGGTTACAGCGATCTGACCACGATAATAAACGCGATTTATACAATGACAGGAAAACCTTCGGTTCTTTATCAGGTAAAGAACATGGTATACTCCGAGGCAGAACTGCAGAGAAAGAGATATGCAGATTATCTGGAAGGGAATAAGTCGCCATTGTTTGATCTAAAGTATGATTTTCTTCAGGGAGATCACATGGAAGGAATAGTGGTTGGAGGCAACATCAGATGTTTCACCAAGCTTGCGGGAACTAAGTACTGGCCTGATATGGAAGGGAAAATCCTTCTGCTTGAGTCCCTGGGTGGAGGCTCGGGACAGATGGCAACACTGTTTGCGCAGCTTGAGCAGATAGGCGTTTTTGATAAGGTCAGAGGAGTGCTTCTTGGGACGTTTACCAATTATGAAAAAGCTGATTTGGAACTGACAATATATGATCTCTTAAAAATGCACATTTCTGATTCATTACCTGTCGCAAAAACAAGAGAAATCGGACACGGACATGATTCAAAAGCCATTGTGATTGGAGAGAAACTGGAACTATGAGTATAGAATTGAAACCTGTAGAACGGGATGATGTTGAAACACTCTGGAAGATGCAGGTAGAGGCATTCTCGGGGCTTTTGGAAAAATATCAGGATTATGATATGAGTCCTGCGGCTGAAAATATGGATAAGGTAATGGCCAGATTCGAGCAGCCATGGACTACATATTTTTTCATTATGGCAGAAGGTGAAAAGGCTGGTGCTGTTCGCGTCATAGATAAAAAGGATGGCAACAGAAAGCGTATATCGCCTATCTGGATTATGCCGGAGCATAGGAATAAAGGATATGCCCAGCAGGCAATGCTGGAAGTGGAGAAGATATACGGATCAGAAAACTGGTGCCTGGACACTATATTACAGGAAAAGGGAAATCTTCATCTTTACGAGAAGATGGGGTATCATCAGACCGGAAAAATAGATAAGATCAACGATCGCATGGACATTGTATTCTACGAGAAAGATTAAGCCCCTGCACTGTTATAATGTTTAAGACCATAGTTCCATAGCAGATAAGCCGCTACGCCAGCAATCAGTGCCACAAAAGGTGACAGATAAGCATATTCCGGATGAGCCAGACTTTTTCCCAGAAGGTGCCCGACAGGGTAATATCCTGTAAATGCGTATGGGATTACGAAAGTAAGCAGGAATCCGATTCCTTTACCGTAAATGGTAATCGGATAATCAGTATAGTTTTTTAGACCATAATTGTTGTTGGTGAGGAGAGATACTATCTCCTCACTTTTTATTGTCCAAATACTGATGGTGCCGGTAAATATTGTAATCGCGGAGAATATCACAAATGAAGAAACCATGTTTACGGCATAAAATATAAGCGAACCCGCTGTCCACTCAATAGAAAGCGATCGCATGCTGTAGATCCAGAAAATCACAGACAAAACAAGGCGCGGGATAAAAGTATACTGGAACTGCTGCAGTACCATATACAGCATCGGGCCGAGGGGTCTTGTAAGATACAGGTCAAATTTGCCGGTGCGGATGAGCTCTCCCATATCCTTCATGGGACTCCAGAAAAAGAAACAGCTAAGGCTGTAGGTGAGCCAGCTGGTAGTAAACATGAAAAGGACTTCATTCTGAGTCCATCCCGCAATGTTACCAAAGTTATGGAATATAACCAGAAATCCTGCGAAATAGATCCCAATCTGAATCGTATTTGCAATGAGCTCAAAGACCAGAGAAAAATGGTAAGCCAGTTTTCCCTTCATATATATAATTACGAAATGTCTGTACATTTTTAGCAGATACATGACTTATCCTCCCTGAACTACAAGTTTGTTCTTTCCCACTATCCAGCAGACTTCGGATAATAAAAATAGGGCAGCCATCCATATCAGTTGAACGCAGAGGTTTTCACAGATATTTTCAAAGGACATCGGTGTAGTGATGATGGTAACCGGTATTGCATATATCGCACGAAAAGGTAGAAATGCGTTTATCGCCGCAAGGAATTCCGGGAACATCGCAGCAGGTATCCACGAACCGGAGAGCAGTTTGTAAATTGCCGCAAGCAGCATGTTAAGCGGCCAGGTCACAATCAGCCAGAACGCCATCAGACCTATTATCAGGGAATATAAAAACTGAATCATATACGCCAGAAGGATGGATATGATTCCATATAAAAGTTGTTCTTCGCAGAATAGTTTTCCGTGATAAAAGACGGAGATTACAATCCCAAGCGGAAGCGTATATATCACAATTCTTGCAAGGCTTGTACCGATATGCTTTGCAAAGATCATGAGCTTATAGTCAATCGGTCTTATCAGCTGATTTGCTACATCGCCCGACTGAATCTGGCCGTTGATCCAGGCTATGACATCACATTCCATAAATGTGGAGATTAGGGTGGCTACAATGATATACCTGATGGTCTCATCCCGGCTAAGCGGGATGCTCCTTCCCGCGTTCGATGAAAACAGCGCATTCCACAATGAAAACTGCATGTAAAGGTATACGATTTTAGAAAGAAAATTCGCCCATACAGAGTTTAAGTACGCAGTATGTTCTTTTATTCCAATCATTGCAAGGTCAGCATATTTTCGCATTTTTTTCTTCTCCCGCAAGGTAGATCCTTTTTATAATCTCTTCAAGATCTGTAGTCCTGTATATAGTCTTTAATTGTGGAAGCGTTCCATCATATATAAGAGATCCCTTATCGATAATGATCATCTTTTCACATAATGACTCGATATCCGAAACATCATGCGTGGTCAGAATGATGGTGGTGTGCCGCTCTTCATTTATTCTTTTTATAAACTGCCTGATTCGTTCTTTCGAGAGTACGTCTATTCCAATGGTGGGCTCATCCAAAAACAGAATATCCGGATTATAGATAAGTGACGATGCTAGGTCTGCCTTCATCCGCTGCCCGAGACTTAAGAGCCTTGGAGGCTGTCCGATAAATTCATCAAGTCCGAGGATTTCTGAAAATTTATCCATATTCTCTCTGAAAACGACATCGGGAACACGGTACATATCCTTAAAAAGCTTTAGAGAATCTATGACCGGGATATCCCAGCACAGAACACTTTTCTGACCAAAGACCACGCCGGTTTTCATCATGATCTGCTTTCGGTTCTTTTTGAAATTCAGACCATCTATCGAAATAGAACCATTATCGGGGGAGAGTATTCCGGTCATCATTTTTATGGTGGTGGATTTTCCTGCTCCGTTAGGGCCGATGAATCCGATGATTTCTCCTTTTGGAATGGAAAAGGAGATATTGTCTACCGCAATCTTTTTTTGATGCTTCTTCATTTTATATATTTTGGTAAGATCATTTACTTCAATACTCATATCCCTGTTACCTCCGGTTTAGCTGCTTCCATAAAACATTTGACGATATCGATGACTTGATTTTGAATCTCCTTAAATGTAAAATATCATTAAACAACCCATCAGTAAAATTGAAATAACAGATTATAATCATCAAATAAATTGATATTAAGAAGAGGTCGATATGAATAACACACAGCTTGAAACCTTTTTGAAAATTGTTGAAACAGGGAGCTTTACAGCCACAGCCAATATGCTGGGGTACGCTCAGTCAACTGTGACGACGCAGATTAAGCTGTTGGAGGAAGAGTTTGGATGCCTTCTTTTTGAAAGGCTTGGGAAGACGCTTGTCCTTACTGCGGAAGGAGAAAAGCTCATATCCTATGCGGAGCAGATGTTGCAGCTTCAGAGGCAGATGCTCCTGGAGGTTTCGGCTGCTGAGATTCCTTCGGGGATAATAAAGCTTGGTGTATCGGAGTCACTGTGCTACAGGAATTTTCCGGAAAAACTGATGGAGTATAAGAAGAAATATCCCGGCATGGATATACGAATTCAGTTTATAGATCATGATACTTTTCCTGCGCTTCTTAAGAGCGGAGCGCTCGATGTGGTCTACACCCTGAATCCGTTGATAGAGAATTCTGAGCTTAAAATGGTTTGTAAAAAGAAGGAGTCCCTTAGCTTTTTTGCAAACCCTTCCCATCCGATCGCAAAAATGAAGAAGGTAAAAGAAAAGGATCTGGAAAATGTTCCTCTTTTACTGACATCCCATACCTGCAGTTTCAGGCGTATGCTTCTTGAGGATTTCAGGGAGCAGGGAGTGACGCCTAAGATTGAACTTGAAACGAGCAGCAAGGAGATTCTAAAAGCTTTTGCTATAAATGGACTTGGAATTGCCTTTATGCCCGCCATGACGGCCACCACGGAGGTAAAGGAAAAGAAACTTAAGAAGATCGACTGGGCAGGCGCAGATTTTCCGATTTATTCACAGATATTTGTTCATAAGGATAAACACCGGAACCCGGCAATAGAAGAGTTGATAGGGCTGATTATGAAAAGTTAATGCAATAACCCATTGCGAATGGTTGCACGATATGGTGCAGCCATTTTTCATATGCAAGAGAAGACAAAGAATAAGAAACGGTGAAAAAGAGCGCGGGCAATAAAAGATGTAAATTAGTAACGTAACATGGACAAATTGAGAATTATTTGTCGTAACAGAAATTTTGGGAAATGGTGGAAGTTATGAACAAAAAAGTTTTGGGGCTTTCGTTCGGAAGAAAGCTCAGCAACACGGATATTATGGTAAAAACAGCGCTTATGGAGTGCGAGAAGGAGGGCTGCGAGGTCAAATTTTTCAGAGTTGACGAGATGGATATCAAGCCCTGCACAGGCTGCATCTCATGCGTTGTGGGAATGACTACGGGACGCGGAAAAGGCGGCTGCCCGCTTCAGGATGATTTTCATATTCTTGACGAAGCTATTATGGAGTGCGACGCAGTGATCATAGGAACACCTACTTATGAGTGCTCGCCCACAGGCCGCTTTAAGACGGTTTGCGACAGACTTGGTCCTTCACACGACATCACCTTCCGTAAGGCGACTTACGATGAGGGAAAAGCTGCCGGCAAGAGTGAAGATGAGCTTCCGGATGCAAGAAGCTTTAAGAAGAGAGTTGGCGCATTCATTTCTGTAGGCGGAGCAATGACCAAGAACTGGCTTGCATTCACTCTTCCTACGATGTACCAGATGACAATGTCTATGGGAATCGATGTGATCGATGCACATGAATATTTCGGTGCAATGGCTTGCGAGCATGTTCTCGGAAACGAACCCGAGATGGAGAGATCAAGACAGATGGGTAAAAACATCCTCGAGGCTCTCAAGGCTCAGGATGAAAATGATGAAGTTAAGCGCATGAAGTGGCGCGGAGACGAGCAGGGAATCTGCCCGGTTTGCCACATGAATATGCTTACTGTTTCACCTGACAGAAAGGCTATAGAGTGCCCTGTATGCGGCATCAGAGGAACTTTCAAGCTTGGAGAGGGCGGTGCTCTTGATGTCAGCTTCTCAGAGGAAGAGCAGAACAGATCAAGACTTCGCTGGGCAGGTAAGCTCGAACACTCCACAGAGATTAAGACTCAGGCAGTTCCGCCCGGACAGATACCGAATCTTAAGGAGCTCAAACAGCCATACATCGGCTACGCAGAGTAGCCCCTCATCCGGCACTTCGTGCCACCTGTCTCCGCTTCGCTACGGTCCGCGCTGAACCGACGTCCCCCGGACGTCGAGCGCCCCAGAGGGGGAAGGCTTTTTTCTTTTGCCTTCCCCTTGGGGGGAAGGTGCCCGAAGGGCGGATGAGGGGGCTCAAAACATTGTTTATAGAATTTTTATAAATGGCTCACAAATAGGAAACATTTTAACGGTATGATTGTCACAGACTTGCTAAAGGAGATGTCGTGACATGAAAATTAACGATACGTACATAGCAGAATTTGTTGGGAACTATACGAGAAGAAAGGGCTATCCGCCGACTGTGGAAGAACTGGTGGAGGTATTTGGGTTTGTTATGGTTACAAAATCCTTGTACTACATTATCAGCCTTTATCGTATAGGTATGATAAGGAATAGTCTGTATTTCGGAACAAAGGACTTACAGCTCCTTCCTCTCAAGGCTGAGAACTAAGAAAACTAAATATAGGGATAATAAAAAGCTGCCGCGAGGTGAATACCCCGGGCAGCTTTACTTTTGTTATTGAATAACTCTTTAGATTTCGTCGCTTCCTTTAAGCTCTCTGATTTTTCCAAGTATCATTTTTTCATTAAAGGTAAAGAAGATGCAGGCGCCGATAAAGCATGTTACGAATGCAATTGCGGCGGTGGTGCGGTAGCTCCCCTTTGTCTGTGAAACAGTTACAGAGGTGAAGGTTACCATGGCGATAGCCTGACCCATCTTGAAGGCGAAGGTTCTTGCAGCAAAGAACATCCCGCTTCTGTCTTCGCCGGTCTCGAGTCTTGTAAGCTCAGCTACGTCTGCAACGCAGGCCTGAGGGAGAATTCCGAGAATTGCCATTGGAATAGCTGCTGTAACGGCAATTATGAAGCCCCAGTGAAGTCCCTTTCCACATATGGTTGTGATGGCAAATACGCAGCAGTAAGCGAAGAAACCGGTGATGATGAGGTTCTTCTTACCAATCTTCTTCGCAAGAACGTTGATGATGGGATAGAGCAGTACGCTGATTGCTGTCATTGTAGCTGTCAGTACGAAGGTCCAGGTGTCCTCAATTTCCATAAGCTGTGTCTCATAAAATGCAAGACCGGTCTGGAAAAGTGTGAGCGCGAAGAAGTAGATTACATCGCTGTATACAAAGCGTCTGAACTGTCCGTTTGAAAAGGTCTTGGCAAGGGACTGGAAGGGCTTTGTATCACTGGGCTTGGAATCGATGTAGTCACGCTCATTTATGTAAAATGCGGGAATAAGCATTGCAAGGCATGCGACAGTGGCCATGATTGCTACCGAAAGTCTTATGGAACCCTGTTGACCTGCTGCCCCCTCAAGCGCACCTGCCAGATTCGGAAGAAGGAAAGAGATACTCTGACCAAGGATGAACGTGAATGATATAAAGGTAGAAACGTTAATCCTATGCTGCTGAGTGTCACCAAGCTCCGCAATCAGTGCGTTATAGGGTGTGCAGAACATAGTCATGAAAAGATAGAATACCATCAGAAGAATGAAGAGTATTGTATCATTCAGGGTGATGTTCTGGGTTTGCGGAAGAACGAAAAGCCCGATAGTGCAAAGCGAAAAAGGCACTGCCATCGCGCGCATGAATGGGATTCTGCGGCCGCCCTTGTAATTACTTCTGTCGGACCATCCTGCGATGAGCGGATCTGTTACAGCGTCGAATATTCTGCCGGCTGCAAGAACGAGACCGAAGAGAGTAAGTTTAAAAAGTATGGGTGACTGGGTGATTCCTGAAGCAAAAAGACCCGTGTTGGGGTTCTGCTCGCTCGGAGCACCGGTGTAGTAGTACACCATCCAGTTGGAAACGACTCCGGAGAGGAGACTCCATCCGAACTGTCCCATAGCGAAAATCCAGAGTAATTTGTTTGTGATTGGCTTTAATTGTTTCATTTGTTTTGAATCCTTTCAAAGAAATAGTGCGAAACTATTATAGCGCGTTCAGTGTCCGAATGACAATTATCAGTAGTATCTAAGCTGAATGGGAAGTTTTTGTTGAAAATGAACATATCTAAATATAGTTCAAATATAATCATATTAACGATTTATTTAAAAAAGGTGTTGACTTATTTTTCAGATTTGATATTATATAAAAGCTGTCGCTGATAAACAAGCGGCAGCGAAAATAAGATAGATGCGGAAGTGTCGGAATTGGCAGACGAGCAAGACTAAGGATCTTGTGATGGCTACATCGTGAGGGTTCAAGTCCCTTCTTCCGCACTAAAAACCGGATAGCGAATGCTATCCGGTTTTTTAGTGCGGAAGAGGGACTTTCACCCGCCGCTGAAGAGGAAAGCTATGAGCATATCATTGAAATGAATTATAATAAAAAGATAGATGATTTTTGAGGGAGGAGGTTATACATGAACTATTTTGTTGAAGGATTACAGGGGAGTGGAAAGAGTACGCTTGTTAGGAGGCTTTCCGAAAAATATCCGGATTATTCGGCTGTATGTGAAGGGGATTATTCGCCTGTGGAGCTTGCATGGTGTGCCTATGTGGACAAGGAGACTTACATCGCTATTCTTGAAAAGTACAATGACATCCGCAGTGAAATAGAAGAGAAGAGCTTTGCGGAAGATGACCACATGATCATCTGCTATACGAAGATTCTTACAGACATTCCGGGCTTTCATAAAGATCTGGAGAAGTATGAAATATATAATGGAAGGGTGGATTTCGAAAGCTTTAAAGAGATTGTTCTGAGAAGGCTTCAAAATTGGGATAGTGATAAAAATATCTTTGAGTGTTCTATTTTCCAAAACATTGTTGAGGATATGATATTGTTTCGGAAAAAGAGCGATCAGGAGATTATTGATTTTTACAGGGAAGTGAAAGAAGCTCTTGCCGGAAAGGAATATCAGATAATGTATCTTCAGACTGGCGACATAGCATCAAATATTGATGTTATAAGAAAAGAAAGGTCCGACGACAAGGGCAATGAGATGTGGTTCCCGTTGATGACCTGGTATTTCGACAATTCGCCCTATGCAAAAGAAAATGGGCTGTCAGGTACTGAGGCTTTACTTGATCATTTCAGGCACAGGCAGGAACTGGAAATCAGGATCTGCAAGGAAGTGTTTGACGGGCATTATACGATTCTGAAGTCAAAAGATTATAGTATTTGAGATTGAAAAATGGTGCTGATAACACTCGGCATCTAAACTGATACCCAGATGATGGACTTCAACATGACAGTTGAAATACCCATTGTCTGGGTATTTTTTTATTGGAGGCTTTGCTATGAGTATATTCAGGGAAATGAATATCGAAAAATTGAAAAATAATACAGTTGTCGAGGAAGTTACCCGGAATACTATTCATTTTACTTTTGCGTTTAAAGTGAAAATGTTTGAGAAGTGGAAAACCAAACCAGTTCCAGAATGCCTTAAAGAAGTGTTAGAAAAGGTTGGGATTTTGGAAGAAGACCTTTCTCAATACACAATCAAAGATTTATCCAGAGGTTTCTATTTGGGAGGCTATCCCTTTCAAAAGCAGTATTTACCTGAAATAGATC
>NZ_ATVV01000029.1:0-47360 GCF_000420905.1 Butyrivibrio sp. AD3002
ATAAGTCGGAGGGGTTCATAAATATATTGAGCCGGGTCTATTCTGTTTTTATTTATAGAGATCTTCCAATGTCAGCAGCTTCACTTTATCCTTATCCGCATGTTCTAAAACCCATTTTGAATATCCTGACAAGGAAAAGAACAAAAACTGCACTTCCTCATATTTTCTGTCTATAAGCCCCTTTCTGTCCATCAGGGCTTCGTAAATGCCTTTATCGATCTGCTCATTCTTAAACTTGCATTCCCCGATAAGTGCTTTATTACTGGTATTATCTATTCCAACGACATCGATATCCGTGGGCTTTCTGTCATGACCATTCCCCCACCATTTACCGGCATTTGTCACGAAGCAGCCAAGCTCTCCATCCATTCCCTTTAACAGGACATAATATCTGCACATGTACTCAAATATTTCACCCATAAACTCGTGCAGCTTGTCTTTGACATATTTTTGGTAGTAAACATCCCCCCTGCCCATCTCTATTGCAGTCCTTGCCATGGACACAAACCTGTACCAGAAACGGTACATTCCATCTGTTATTTCATAGCTTACTTTCTTCTTGTTCTTTTCATCTGTTATTGCAAAAACCTTGGATATTACGCCCACTGTCATAAGATTCTTTAGGACATAGGATAACGTAGCCGTGGATTCATGAGTTCTGTCAGAAATCTCATTAACCTTATTTGCCCCGTTGGAACAGGCTTCTATGACCGAATTATATGTGTTGATTGTCCTGAATTCCTGAGTCAGAAGGTTATGAGGCTCCTCAAATAAATATCCGGAGGAAGTAAAATAATTGTTGATGATATTCTGATCCAGAGAAAGCCTGTCATCAAATAATGAGAGATATTTTGCGACTCCGCCGGTAACACCATACACAATAGCCTTTTCCTCTGAGGAATACTTCGGCACAAATTTGGCCGAATCCAGATAGTCGAAAGGCTTTAAGAAAATCTGGTTAGTCCTTCTTCCAAAAACAGGGCTCTTTTCACTAAGGATTTCCTTTTCCATGAAGCTGATTGCAGATCCGCAGATTATCAGATAAATGCTCTTTTTTGCAAGAATGGTATCTATCGCAATCTGAAACCTGGATAAAAAGGACTCATCTGCCTCGGCAACATAAGGAATCTCATCAAGGGCAATGATTACCCTTTCATCCTTACATGTATTCCCCACAAATTTGAAAAAATTCTCAAGGTCGCTAAATTCTGCGCCTTCAAGTTCTGGCGCTATATCATCAATGAACTGCCCGCCCCACTTTCTGACATTGTCCTCCAGGCTTGTCTGCGATGCCACATAGTATGAAGCTTTTTTATCCTTTATAAATTCAGTGATAAGCCTGGATTTGCCGATCCTTCTTCGCCCGTATATTACTGTCATCTGAAAGCCGGGCTTGTCATATGTTTCATTAAGTATCTTCAGTTCCTGCTCTCTGCCAATAAACATAATACGCTCCAAAAAACATCAAATATGTTTTAGTTAATTATCTTTTACTAAAATATATTTTAGTATAATGCCCACATAAAGTCAATTTTAGGGCATCTTCTCAAGAAAAGTCATACCTTTTTATCTCACAGTTTTTTACGCCAAATGACGAGAACTCCTCGTTATCCATTTCCCTGAAATATGACTCCACGATTCTTGCAATACCATTATGCGCAACCAGGATATATGTCTTGTCGGATGCTTTGATGTCGTCCAGAAGGTTGTAAATCCTCTGAGCAAGCTGCAGCATGGATTCTCCCGAGCCAAACCTGCTTGCCATATCCTTTTTTGCTTCATGGAATTCTTTGCCATCCCTTGCCGTGGATTCATATTTTCCAAAATTCTGCTCGATGAGCCTTTCTTCAATTCTCAGTGGAATTCCCGTGATCTCAGAGATGTGCCTTGCTGTTTCAGAAGCCCTTACCAGTGGAGATGTCAGTATCTCATCTGCCTTTATCCCCTGTTCAAGCATTTTTTCTGCTGTTTCCACCGCCTGCCGGTGTCCAAGATCTGTCAGCTCTATATCGGTAGCCCCGCATATCTTATTCTCTACATTCCAGATCGTCTGTCCATGTCTAATAAAGTAAAAATGTCCCATATATCACTCCATGATGTATTTCTTCATATTTTCAAAAACAATCTCATATGCATCCGGCCACATATGTATCCCATCTACTGAAAATTCTTCCCTGGTCTGACCGGTTTCATCTGTCAGGCCTTTGTTTACGTCTATGTATTCATACCCAAACTCTTCTGCCAGTTCTTTTACAGCTGCATTTGCCTTTTCTAGCCTTTCAAGCCTGAGCCTCGCCGCCTTATCAGCATCAGGCCATGGCTGCCTTGCAGCAACTGTGACGTTGACGGGATAGTACGCCATAAGATACACCTTTGTTTCTGGCAGCCTTTTTCTGATCCCACTAAGGACAGAACGGTAGTCTGCTATCAGCATTTCCAAAGTTTCATCCTCACGGCTAATGTCATTTGTCCCAATGTTGATAAATATCTTTCCAGGCTCAAGGTCGAATATCTGCTCATCCATGGCATCAAGCATCTCCGGTATCGTATATCCGCCAATTCCTCGATTGTATATTATTTTGTCAATGCCGTGTGTCATTGCGATCTCATTGACCGGGAACTGTTCCATCAGGGATGAACCGGTAAACAGTATCTGCCCCTTCACCACATTCCTGTTAAGGCGCCTGTATCTTTCGAGCTTCTCGTCTTTCTGTCTCTGGAACATGTTTTTCACGAATTCTTCCATTTTTTATCAGTTCTCCTAACCTACCAGCCGTTTTACTGTTTCCTTAGCTTCATCGCTAAAGTCTTTCATACCATATTCTCCGTATTCGCACCCAACATGGGTAGCTTCTATCTCATCTACGAGGATCATTTTGCCGCCTTTTTTGTCATACAGTTTTACAGTTCCATAGCCGGTTCCACCATTCCAAAGCCTGTTATGGAGCTTTTGTCCGTCAGGAGCTTCATAGTTTATTAGCAGCATGTCCTTTTTCAAACAGTGTATTTCTGTCTCCATTGCAGCCACTATATTCTCCTGCCTTACATGCCATATGACTTCGTCTTCTTTTTCCTCAAAGCTGAACTGTGTCTGCACATGAAGATGTAGCTTTGAAAAGTTGAAATCGTATTCCTTTCCTTCGTAGTAGAATACCCCAAGAAGTCTTCTGTCCAGCGGGACGAAGTAAATTTTAGGTCTTCCTCCTCCGATATGGAGATGCTTCCTTTAAGGGCCGTTTCAGAAGCAAAGCAGTCCCCTGCCTTTATCTTATACGGTGCTTTTCCGTGTATCTTTACATCCTTAAGTGAAAAGAATCTATGAAGCTGGCAGGCATCCTCTCCCCAGGTTCCGGCTTTGACCATTAGATATGATGGTTTCTTCCCCTTATTTTTGTTTTCGGAAAGCTGCCCAAACACTGGGTCCTTCTCAGCAAGCGGGACAATAAGATGAAACCAGAAGTTCGCTCCTTGATACATGGAAAAAAGCCCATAGATCGGTCCAAGAAAAAATGCTATTGTCATGAATGTAAGCCCGAGACATACACAAGCCATGAACTTTATCTTTTCTGTTTTTCATAAGCAGTCAGAGCCAAAACAACATCACACAAATTTAGTCTATAGTCTCATCATACAACTCAAGTTCTTCATCTTCTTCATGCTTTGGCACAGCGTGACTTCTAATGGTCTCCCTGAACCTGCTTTTTACGCGCTTTTTTGCCTTTTTCCTTATGATATGGATAAGGATGCCAATAACGACAGGAACAAGAACTATAGCTCCTACCTTTATTCCAAGCTTTATCTTAAGCCACATGAGCTCTTTCTTTTTCTTTTCGATGGCTTTGCTGATTCTTCCCATAAACACCTCCATCTGCATAATCTGTATATTTAACCTTAACATATTTGATCTAATGCAAAGGTTTTGGAAATATTAAATTTCTATAAATACTCATATTTGCAAAGTAATGGATTTTCAGATTCACACAAGAAACACTTTGTCTTCATACGCATAAAATCCGGATTCTAAGAGACAAGAATCCGGATTTCCTCATTATTCCATGTTTACTATATTTGTAATGTCCTTGATTATATGCAGGATCTCATTTGATATTTCAAAGGAAGCCCCTTCTGCCATGGTAACAAAATGACGTTCATGGAGAGTAAAAAACTTCCTTTCTATGTGGGCTACTCTGTTCCCTGATGCATCATAAATATCTGTCTTATCATGGATTGAAGGGAACTGTGTCTCAGCATGATATACCACATTCTCAGAAGAATCTGTTGCTGTTATTTTGCCAATAACGGGAACATTGTTACATTGTAGATGACATAGTAATATTAAGCTGTAATATAGTCACAATATTGCTATGTAAACCGGAGGTGTTTAAATGCAGACACTAATAAGACCTTCTGCAAAAATAAGGCAGAATTATAATGAGATATCTGCTCTGTGTAAAGAAACAAAATCCCCAGTTTTCCTGACAAAAAATGGCGAAGGAGATCTCGTTGTAATGGATATTGAAGCCTATAATGAAAGGGAACGTACCCTTGCACTCAGGGAAAAACTTGTTGAGATAGAAGAAAAAAGACTTGCCGGAAGGCCAGACTTTAATGGCCGCGGTGTCCTTGCAGAATTGAGGTCGAGACGCGATGGTTAACTACACTGTTGATATCTCGCTCGCTAAGAATGAATAATGAACCTGTATTGAGTCTTCAGGGTTACAAACGAGGAATACCGTGTTTGTAACCCTGTTTTTTTGACGCTTTTCTTCACACAGAATCATTCATCCTTTACCATATCCATCAGCTTATCAACTTCCTCATGTTCCTCTGACTTCTGTTTTGCTGCCTGAGCCATCTTATCCTTCATGACAGCCTGCATGATAAGCCCCTGATCCTTGGCAGAAAACATGCCTATGCTCATGAGAAGATCATCAATGTTATCTCTGTTAACAAGGAGGCTCCCGCCTTTTGACAACTTTACCCTGATGCAGTTGCGTTCATCAGAGCAGTTTCCCAGCTCAAGAGTATTATTTTTATGGTTACAGACAAAAACAGCATTCTTGTATGATATGAATCCATTTTGGTCTGCCAGATCAAAATATTCACATGGTCGCTTATCCTGAACATAGTCTTGCGCTCTGCTATTAAAAATTTCCAAAAATGTTGATCTGGAAGCCTTATTGTCTTCCGGTTTTAAACTGTGAGTATAAATATGCCGCTGAGTATCTGTATCCTTAATCCCTTCTATATTCATCCGCTTACCTCCAATACACAAAATGGTAATAAAAAGCCAGACCCTGGTGGATCCGTTCCATCACCACCAATGCCTGGCAATCCCTTGCTATTTTGTTTATCGGATATATTTTCATAATAGTTTACAGCATTCTGCTTGGCATAACCGGCTCTTGCATCAAATCAATTGATAAGAATGCATTTAAGAAAGGAACCAAGACCATTCTTAACATACGCTCAACCAATGATATGAAATATGGAAAAAAGGTTAAGAAACTTCTTAATAAAGCAGGCATAAAAGTAAAAAAAATCTATACCTACTAGCCTTTAACATCATCTAAAAAAGCATCCAACGCCCCGCAATCCAGATTATTACTGAGGTTGCGGGGCGTTATTGTTTTCTATTTTTGTGATAAAAATCCAATTCTACCGGTTATCAATGCTTCTATCAGCAGTATTGTTCCCACAGAGACACTGGCAGTAGAAAAATCATCCCTGATATTAAGAAAGATAGCTATAGCAGTAAGAAAAATCGTGATGATCGCACATGCTATTTTTATCTTTTTCTGATGTCTCTCATCTTCTAAATCAACAGCATATATGACAAGTCCAAGGCTGATACATAAAGCAAGCGTGCCGATGGCTGCTCCTTTTCCTGTTCCGCCGCTCTTATATAGATACAAAAGTCCGATGAACTGTATGAAAACTGAAGCAAAGAGCGATGCCACTGTTGCTATTTTGCTGCCCAGATCACTTTTTACCTCCGGTACCATTGCAGCAAGTCTGAAAATACCCACAACGTTCAGGAAAGTACCTACTACAAACAATACCCAGCCCCAAATACCCATATCATCAGGCATGGCGAAAAACAATGCGCATCCGATTATGATTAATGAGATGCATAGCATTAACTCTGATAACGAAAAAGTGGGTTTATTCTTTGAATACTTTTCTTTAAGTTTTTCTAAATCAATTCCCATATACCGTAAGCCCATTCTCATTCTATTTTTGCGCAAACCGCCAACATATAAGATTTCCCCATCAGTATACTTCTCCCTCATCCCCCTGTATAACAGCATGTAGGGCATCGGCCAGTGGACGCACCGTCTCTATTACATCATCAATTCCAAGAAGTTCTTCCGCTAGGCCTTCAGATTGCGAACCTGACGCTCTCCCAGCTGAGCTAATGCCCCTTGAAGTCATTATATCAAAAGAAAATGTACTTGTATCAGAAATCCATAAAGCTGCTGATACACTACTGTTTTAATAGCAAAAAATAGAACCCTCCAAGTAAGGAGAGTTCCTAATATTAATACTTATAAACTTCTATCAGCTTACACTCTGGCATTGCGCCAAGTGAGATCGTCATTGCCTCATCACCGTTGAGGATACGACCGCACTTCCATTCTCCGTTATCAAAACGGCCTTCTTCATATCTGAGTATTCCAACTGTGCAATTTTCGCCGGGAAGTGGATGGAATCTAAAACTACAATTTGTACCGGCCAACAGAAATTTATCATGTTCAATTTCGAATATCATACCGCCACCTACAGGCTTTAATCTCTCCCTATGGGCATAGGAAACGTGTATATTATACTCTTTAAACGCAAGATAACTCCCGAAATCAGTATCCCTATGCTGGACAAAGCTTTGAAGCTTATCGCTTCCACGGTATTTTATAATAAGAGGTTTTAGTTCCTCAATCAGCTTATAGGTCCTTGCCAGATAATTCTTGCTCCCTGCAATATCAAACGCGGTAGGGTCAATATTCAGAGCAATCATAACCTCCATCGGCGGACTATTGATCAGCTCTGGATCCATGGCTAATTCTTCAATCCCAAACGGTGAATAGCAAATAGCATTGTGCTTTCCAAAAGCATAAAGGCAATAAGAAGCTGTTACAGCATCTTTGCGTACCTCAGGAATAAACAATGGATTCCCTTCATAATGATATTCATCCATCACATCAGGAACATAGGAAACATATATATCCGGTGCAAGTGCAAACAGCGACGGGGCTGCTGCTTTCCAGATTTTATGCATCTGTGTAACAGGTCCTCCGCTTGGATATGATCCTGCATACCAGGGATACTGTTTAAGCCAGGCATTAGCATAGCACGGCAGAGGATACTCTTCTCTGCCCGAAGCAGTTATCACTTCCACTGCTTTAGCAAAGTGATACGCCATGAATGCCTCCTCTGCATCTCTTTTGAACACATCTCTCCAGGTTCTTTTTTCTGATGTATCATCCTCACTCAGTTTTTCAAATAACGCATCAGGAATGCTTTTTTCAAAAGCAGCCTTAGCTGCATCTGAGTAGTCACAGGCTGTACCTAATAAGCCAATTTCATTTTCGACTTGCATCGTTATGACCGTGCTCTCTTCTTCGTCATAGTTCCTGAGAAATTTCATCAATTCCTTAAAGGCCCTGGCATCCTTCTGCACAGCTTCATCACATAATGGTGAAATAGTATTTACCAGCTCTCCGTTCACCTTTTTAACGCGGAAATATTTCTCTGTGTCTTTTTTCATCCATCCGGGAACGTACATTGACTCTGCATTTTTCCATAGCCCAAACCACAGAAGTATCAGTTTCATTCCATTATCCCTGGCCTGATCAATAATTCCCCGAACCAGGCTAAAGTCAAATTTTCCTTCCTGTTCCTCGACTTTTTCCCAATATACAGGTACAATGACCGAATTCATATTCAGGTCTTTCAGATACGGCCAAACCTGCTTCTCCATATACTCAAGATCACTGGCACTGGAATTATGAATCTCACCGGCCAGTGCAAAAAAAGGCTGTCCATGAACATAGAGTGTATCAATACCATTATCTTTTCTTATTTCAGGGATCATTTTTCTTCTCCTTCATCTGTTTTGAATGTATGTATTTACAAGGTAATTATATTATTTTGGGTTGACCGGTTCATCAGATTATTATTATATTTATATAAGAATAGTCCGATATTTAAAGGAGTTTTTTATGCTTTATTCATATCCATCACATGTATCACAAAACAATCATCCACTTTCCATAAATCTTTTAGGAATGATGCATAATCAGGAACCGATAAATCGTCCAAACGGGCTTCCATTCTTCCAATGGTTCTATTGTGAATCCGGACGTGGAAATGTAATAATCGAAAACAGAAAATCCATTCTGAATCCCGGGGAGGGTATTCTTATATACCCCGGGATCAATCATTCTTATAATGCAGTCGATGATTCGTGGATCGTAAGTTTTATTGGGTTTTCAGGAGCAAATTGTCTGGAGATATTAAGATCTTTACGCATGCAGGAATCAGGCGTTTATCATTTTAATCATGAAAATCCATTTTTACGTTATGAAAAACAAATTTTGGAGATAACGCATTTGCCAAAATCCGATCAAAGACATCGACTATCTGTTATCTGCTATGATTTCCTCCTGACGCTTTCGGAAAACATAAGATTCATCAGCACATCGGAAGAAGTTGCTGATTCTGGGACTGTACGCAAAATACTAGAATTTCTGGAAGATCATTACTCTCAGACAATAACCATAGATGACTTGGCAAGAACAGTTCATCTGTCCAGGGCTTATACCCAAAGTCTGTTTAAAGCCGAAACGAAAACTACAATAATGCAGCATCTGACTTCAATACGCATTAATCATGCCAGAAATCTACTGATACGATATCCTGAACGTCCCGTCTATACTATTGCTTCAGAATGCGGTTTTAAGGATGCCAGCTATTTTGGGTATATATTTAAAAAACAGACAGGCATTACGCCTGCACAATTTAGAAAATAGAAAAGGAAATACTACTGCATAAGCAATAATCTCCAGCGGAGCGTTTCGCGGGATTGAACCCGTGGCCTCCGCGACTTAGTTCACTCAGATGAAAATCGGTCTGAAGCCCAAACAAAAGGACAGATTTTGAATATATGAAGTCTGTTTTTTTGTTTGGTCTTACACCGATTGTTCACGTTCCGATATAACTTACTCGTCCCCAAGCATCTTTTTATAATAATCTGACTTGGTAGTTGCATCAAATCCATCCAGTAAATACTCTGTAGGGATATATTTTTCATACTTAAGATCCATGAAGTAGTTGCAAAACAACTGCTCGCCATATATTATTCTGCCGTTACCATCAGTGAGGGCATATACAAATCCATGATAAGAATCTGCGTTTACTGCAAGAAGGTCATAGGTTTTTTCCTCTTTAACGCAGTAATATCCTACGTATTCAGTAGACTCGTACTCTCTAAGCCTCTTTACTTCTTCTGCATAGTCATCGGCTGAATAATCTACAACCAGATATCCAAGGTACTGCGCATCCCAAGGATTATAATAAACCATTTTGAAATCCGCCACATTCATATCATCTGTAATCTTATATGGCCAGATATGTTCATCCATTCCAAGCTTGGTCCATTTGTTTTCTTCATCCTTAAACGGAGCTTCATTTCTGGAAAAAGACATATATTCATTATAATGGGTGATGTCGTCATATTCTTCAATTGGCGCCAAGTGAAAGCCTACACACAAAATTCCAATGATTACATATAATACAATCACTCGCCAAAAGCCAATGATCATCCCGGCCACAGTGGCTATTTTCATGAAAAGAACCAGCTTTTTATGCTTAACTATCTTTTCCAATAACCCTGTAACATATAAAGTGATAACCCCCATTATGATCAGGGCTATAAACGATGTAAATAACGCTTCATAATTAGGTGGGTACTGCTCATCACTGGCTGCAGTTTGTAGCACAATGGATAATAATAAAACCAATACCCCTGCAAAACTTATTATCTGTATACTTCTAAGGAGCTTTCCCTTTTCTTCATTAGCATAATCAGCCATCTTAGTGGCCACATCTCTTACTTCCTTATCCATCATCTCGCTTTTTCTTTCTCCTTCAATTATTTCTCTGACATCCACATCGTAGAAATCCGCAATCTCAACCAGTAAAGAAATGTCCGGTAGATTGGTTCCATTCTCCCATCGTGATATGGTTCTGGAGCTTACATTAAAAAACTGTGCAAGCTGTTCCTGGGTCATTTCCTTTTCATGTCTTAATTCTTTTAAAAATCTTCCTGCTTTTTGCTGATCCAATAATTGATTTCCTCCTCTCATTGGATAATTGGAGTATATGAAACCTGTCCACGTATTACCACGACACAAAGCGAGAAATGCCGTATTTTTGCACCGGACAAGGTGTGTCTAGTCCAATATTATTAAATTCATGAGTTATTATATACATAGTAAAAGCAGCGTACAATCCATAATCCGAATCATACACTGCTAATATATTCCTACTAAAGAAATCTCACTGACTCCATGTTGATTCATTTTCAGATGTAGTCAAAGATTCCTTGGATAGCGTCTGTGATATTTATAATGTCAGGATAATGTATCCTATCAATCTTTGAATAACCCCTGATATTCAAATCAAGGAGTGCCATTTTTTCACATTGCACATAACCTTCTACGTCTTCAGTTTCGATATGTATATGTAAAGGTCCTGCTTCCCCTTTTTCAAAAATAGGGCATCCGATTATCTCATAAGTCTGATTAAAGAAATCCTTACTCACAATAAGAACCGGTTTCTTGATATGTTCAATCTTAAGTATATCCCCCTGATGCAATTCTTCCTTCATTCCCAAATCTCTCTTCCTACCGATTCACCCCAGTCAAATTCGCCATCTAAATGGAGCTGCCCACCATACTCTGCAGCACGTTCTTCCAGTGTTCTATGTCTAAATGGTTTAACAAGCATTATCATGCCACTAGATACCTTTACATCAAGAACATCATCAACTGAAATAGCCGCTTCCTGAAGTACCTCTTTTGGTATTCTAATTCCCTGACTATTTCCCCATGTTTTAACTTGAGCTTGCATAATCAGCACCTCCTTTGTATATACATTGTATATCCTTGAAACAAAAAAATCAACTTATTTGTCATCCAGATTAGTACGTTACGCTGGAAGATATTCTCAAACGCAACATGCTTATGTTCATATGGAAATGATACAGATTCCAGTTTTTCCTCCATTATGCACGCACTTTCAAACGAGGGCCAAACTTCATCTTTTTTTGATGACAGAAAAAGGACAGGTCCCCTTATGTTCTCAACCGAAATGATCGTATCCGGAGTAACATCTTTATCACTGTTAATGTCCCTAATCCTTCGCTTACATAATAGGACGGAACCCTCGCTATAACACACGAAATATCCGAAAGCAGAGAACCTGCAACCAAAGCCATTTCACTGCCTTTTGATGCCCCGTCGATACCGATCTTTTGATATCCCTGTTCTTTTAAGTACCTGATAGCATTTTCAACGTATTCAATGGGTACACTTACCAGATCAGGAGATGTCTGCTTTGTCTTGAAAAGTGCAAGCGACATAGCCGGAATGCCGTTCTTATGGTAGAACTCTGCCTCATGTTTAGCCATATTCATTCCACCATTTGAACCGGACATAACTATTATTAAGATAATTTTGAACTTTCAATCTCTATTATACATAAATTGAGCTCTAAAGCATTACTGCTTCAGAGCCCGAATAATTCTATTTGTCCTTATTGTATCGCTCCTGCCACACACATGCCTCCCCACATAATAACTGCATTCTTTGGTTCATTAAATTTCTATTTTAATTAGTTTGCAACATCAATCCACCACATCTCATAGCTGCTGGATACGTCCTTATACTGCTCGACATTTGCGTTAGCGTCGTTACTACCGTAGGCGATGTTAAGGCACTTCCCACTGTTGTGATTTATGATCTTGTAGGTGTTATTTGCAGCCGGGTAAATCTCCCACTTCTGGCTGTTGCTGCCATAATAATCCCACTGACATACGTTTCCCCCGTCCCATGTTGCTGAATCCTGGACTGTGAGAACTTTACCTGTTGAAGCAGATTTAATGATGTAATAATCGCCTTCTTTTACGAAGTACCACTTCTGATTAGCATTTCCCCTGAAGGGATACTGAAGGATATTGGTGCCGTTGTCCCTTCTGTTGCCCTGAACATCCAGTGAAAGGCAGCTTCCGGAGTTTATGAGCTTGTATGCCTTAGAACTGTCAAACATTGCACTTGATCCGGCATTATTACCGGTATTGGATGACTGTGAAGGTGCAGGCTGATAACTACTGTTATTATTGCTGTTATTGTTGTTACTATTATTGTTATTGCTGCTACTGTTGTTCGAACTTCCTGTGTGAGCATCATAGGAAGCCCAGTCATAGTAAGCACTTATCCCGGTTCTTCCATCGTAGTGTCTAAGCCAGTTGTCCACTCCTGTTCCTGGCCATACGTTCATCATGATTTTTCCGGGAGTGTTCGGGATATCCCTTGTTGCAGTGTATACAGCCTTGCCATCCACATACCAGGTGATGCTTCCGGCATTCCAGTCAAAACCATAGGTATGGAAACTCTGTGATGCATCAAATCCAAGGTTGTACAAGTATTCGTGGTTACCCTGTCCGTTTGTGTAATAGTTAAACTGGACTTTCGTGGTGTCATATCCAAGAAATTCTATATCGATCTCATCCCATTTTGTACCATCACTCTCACCTGTGTAGGTAAAGAAAGAAGATACAACGCCTGAGTTCTTAATGGGTTTCATATTAACCTGGAACAGCCCGTATCCGTAGTATTTCTTTGTTCTGTACTCTCCTCCCGTGTATCCTTGCCAGTTTCTGTCGATAGTAAGCTTCATCTGGCCGTTTGCAAAGGATACATTATTTGGTGACCAGGTGCAGTCCCCAAAACAAGTGAAACTAGTTTCTTTCCCATAAAAACAAACACCTCCTTTTTTGATAATAATAGGCATTATCAAAAAAGGAGGATATTATATTCATGTCCAAAATATCAGAATGCTGATGTTGGATGACGGAATAATGATGATAATTTTGTGCAATAATACTAAAAATCACAAGATATTTATTCCTGCATCCTCAAGCTTTTTAAGTGTTTTCTCATACACTTTTTCATTTCGTGCTCCTACGCACTTTCTTACTATTTCCGTCTTATATCCGAGTTTTGCGGCATCCATCGCCGTTTTAGCGACGCAGGAGGTGCCGTCAACTCCTACAATCTCAAGCTCCGTTGCTTTGAGCCCTTTCAGTTTTTGTGAAAAGGCTTTTGATGAAAATGCACTCGGACTCTTCTTTTCAAAAACCAGATCCGAAACCATGAGAAGCTCATCCGAGAGGTCGTATCCGTCTCTGTTCCCGGTGAGGCCTACGTTTTTCACATAGAAGATTGGAACGTCTTCCTCTTCATGAGCCAGTTTTATCTCGTAGTTAATGTTCGATAAAAGCTTCTCATCGTATCCGCTAAGATACTTTTTCTGCATGTCAATTACAACTAATACCCTCATAAGATCCCCCTCTTATCCGGTCTTTGTACTTAATTGATACACATATTATTTATCATTGTAAAACTGTCGGGGGGAATTTACAAATTAAAAGTTCATAATCTTTGCAACGAAACCGCGGCATAAACTGTATATATTATATAATGATAAACGGAGGAAATGCTGTGAAAACGTGTATGAAGAGACATATATTGTTTGAAACATTGATTTTGATTGCCGTATTTAAGATACTTAATGACTTGCTGCAAGCTCATAAACTGCGATTCAGATTCTTTGTGATCCAGGTAGTTGTAACCCTGGCTGTTATAGGGATTATCGTTGGAATTATTCAGCTTATCAGACGACAGAATAATAAAAAGGCCCGAAGACTTGCCTATATAGCAACTACTGCAACAATTGTTTTAGGCATGTTTTATGCGTTTCTGCCCATCACTATATTCTATTTGGGTGAGCGCGAAACTACTGCATATATAGACGGGGTGAAGTATTCTGCTAACACTTCTGAGTTCCTGGACCGATTTGTGTATTACTATGAGTACAAGAACTTTTTTATCTCAGGAAATGTGCTGAAAATAAGGGATGAATACCCGGGATTCACCGGCCCCACTCCCATCAGAACCGTTTATAACGAAGACGGAAAAGGAACGGTTGTTATGGGTCAGGGAGGCTGAATTTCATATTAATGCAGAAAAGAACTGAATGATCAGCTCTTTTTGTAAAACAATCAGGGTCTGAGTATAGCCATAAGCCACTCTGAATCCGGAGTGTCAAGCGCCCTGTCCATGGTCATCTCTTCCATTATCCCCTGAAATGCAGACCAGAAGCAAAGCGCCAGCAGTTTAGGATCGCCCTTTCTGAATAGCCCGGCTTTTTGACCGTTTTTTATAATCTTTGCCGTATTGTCGATGGCTTCCACCGAATTCGCCAATTTGCGCACGTCTTCCGGCATTCCGGCACGTCTGGCCTGTGCCATCAGGACAAACATATTTGCTACGTATGCATCCTTTTTAGCATAGAGAAATAGTTCATCCAGCATCCCTTTTAGGAATATGTCTGCAGGGATTCCCTCTACAGGAGCTGTTGCCCCTGTAAACTCTTTCCCCATTACGACGAGAGCCATTAAGAGCTCTTCTTTTGATTTGAAATAGTGAAACATCAGGCCGGTGCTCATTGGAACCGCAGCCGCAATATCCGCAACTTTGGTCTCATGATACCCTTTTTCCACGAAGAGCGTCAGAGCTGTCATAAGTATTGCTTTCCTGCGTTCTTCCTTCTGTTCTTCTCTTGTCATTGGCTTCCCCTTTAAAATATCCCTTGTTTTTACAAATTCTCTGAATAGCAAACTTGCCGTTTGTCACAGCTATCGGGAGTCCTCCCGGTGAACTGTTCCACTGCCCTGCAAAACAGAGATTCTTTATGCCCTTTATGTCTCCTTTTACTCTAAACGGTATTCCGTTACCTGTCGAGATAAAGCTCATGTAACTTCCATGATATGCATTGCAGTATCTCTCATAAGTGAGCGGAGTCCAGGAATCAAGGACGTGGAGATTGCCTTTGAGCTCGGGATATCCGGCCTCTAATCTCTCAGTTACCTCTTTCACCAAAGCTTCCTTAACTTCTTTATATTCCTCTTTAGGAAGTCTCTTCCAGTATTCAAAATCGGCATCGCTCTGGAAAAAGCTGGTCTGAAGTACCTGTTTTCCATCCTTCACAAACTTCGGATCATAACCATACACTTTGACATACATACGGTCTAACGTTCTTGCGCCAATCTTAAGAGGCTCAATATCGATAAATACGGTTTCTCCGGGATTAAAATCCTTATTTACGGTATACGCAACCTGGAATCCGCTTGTGACAGGAAATGCTTCGCGGTTATCGTATGCTTTTTTCAGTGCTTTTGGCATATACTTGCTGTCGATCATTTTGCCAAACAGAAGATTTGTATCAACGGTTGCTATGAAATAATCGCCGGTTACCTTCATTCCGTCGTCAAGAATCATAGCAGCGGCACGCCTTTTCTCAACCAGAATCCTGTCTACAGCCTTGTTATAGTAGATCTTGCCGCCAAGCTCCTTGTATCTCTTCTCCATTCGAATCGACATCTCCAAAGATGCCCCCATTGGTATGTCACCGTTACCATCAGCGATGGATGCATAGGATACAAACAGTGATTCTGCACTGTATTCCTTGGGAAGATAATCACACATAAGCTTCTGAATCAAGGGAGACTTGAAGCGTTTGCTGTAGTCTTCCAGAGATTCCTGCCCAAGATCCTTGATAACCTTCATAAAATCGCCCATGGATTTTCCAAGTCTGATGTAATCTCCGATGCTGAACATGTCCATCGGTTTATCTGCCGGAACCTGACATTGCTTGGAGTATTCCACATATTCGATAAATTTATTTATTTCATCAGCATCTTCCGGAGAAAGCTCTGTAAGCTCTCTTCTTGTTCTCTCAAGATCTGCCCAGAGTGTCGCCTTTTGTCCACCAAGACATGAGGTATAAAAGGACTCGAGATGAACGTACTTAGTATTATCCGAAATGGCTCCGACAGTCTCCCATACGTCGTACAACTCTGTTCCCTTCTTGGTTCCTGTGAGCCAGTGAATACAGTTATCTATATGAAAGCCTTCTCTGTTCCATCCTGTGCATTCTCCGCCGGGTGTGGAATTCTTCTCATATATTTCTGCTTCAAAACCTGCAAGTCTTGCATAAATACCTGCAGAAAGTCCTGCAATTCCCCCACCGATTATTACTACTTTTTTCTGCATACCCATAATTGATCTCCTGTTTTATTGAATTAATATTCATTGAATGTATATTCAATATAAATCTTTCAATCATATTTGTCAACTTGTTTTTTACATAAAATAACACATAAAAAACAAGCCTCACATATGCACTGATATTGGCTTGTTTTACACGATATTGACTTTACTAATTGTTATGCGCCTTTTTATCGCATTTTTGTAAGTTCATCAAGAATACAGTTTGCTGCGCTATCCTTGCTCATAAGAGGAAGCTCTGTCTCGCTGTCCTTGGTGATAAGCGTAATAACGTTGGTATCAACGCCAAAGCCTGCGCCGGCAACCTTGAGATTATTTGCACAGATCATGTCGAGATTCTTTTTTGCAAGCTTTTTCCTGGAATTCTCGAGCATATTCTCGGTTTCCATTGAAAAGCCACATAGAATCTGACGCTCACCTTTGTGCTCTCCGAGCCATTTTAAGATATCTTCCGTTCTTTTAAGCGGTATGGAGAGATCACTGTCATTATCTTTTTTCTTAATCTTGTTATCTGCTACCGTTTCGGGTGTGTAGTCCGCAACTGCAGCCGCTTTTATAATGATATCCTGTTCCTTTGCCCTGGAAGTTACTTCGTCAAACATATCCTTAGCTGAAGTTATCGGAACCACATTTACATAGGCCGGAACCTGAATATCCGTAGGTCCCAGAACAAGTGTGACATCGGCGCCTCTGCCTGCCGCAGCCTTTGCAAGAGCAATTCCCATCTTGCCTGTTGAATGATTGGTTATATATCTGACGGGATCTATTGCTTCTCTTGTGGGGCCTGCAGTCACAAGGACCTTGATTCCTTCCATATCCTTAGGCGCTGCAATTTCATAAATGATGGCATCCACAATATTTGCAGGCTCTTCCATTCTTCCTTTTCCCACAGTGCCGCAGGCAAGGTAACCCTCGTCGGGTTCTACAATAATATATCCGAAGTCCTTAAGAGTTTGAAGATTGCGCTGTGTCACAGGATTTTCGTACATATGTGTATTCATAGCAGGTGCTATTATTTTCTTACAGGTGCAGGCAAGGGCTGTGGTTGTGAGCATATCGTCTGCTATTCCGGCAGCAAGCTTTGCTATGCAGTTTGCTGTAGCGGGCGCGATAACAAGAATATCTGCCTTGTCTGCCAGGGCGATATGTTCCACCTCCCACGGATGATTCCTGTCAAAGGTGTCCGTGACGCATCTGTTGTGTGTCAAAGCTTCAAAAGTAAGCGGCGCAATAAATTCCGTGGCGTTTTTGGTCATTACAACATCCACGTTTGCGTGCTGCTTTATGAGCTTTGATGCCAGATCAGCCGACTTGTAAGCCGCGATCCCCCCTGTAACTCCTAATAGAATATTTTTTCCTGATAGCATGATCTACTTCACTTTCATAACTGCTTGCATTAAGTTCAAATATGGCATTAAGTCCCCGTAAAAGAAGGTCCTTTTCATAGCAGACTTCCCGATTTATCCAGGGAATAACAAGGCTTCCAAGGCCTCCCGTGATTACAAGTGCCATATTATCCAGTTTGTAATCGGCGCTGATTCGCTCTGCTGCGCCCGAAATCATCATTCCGGCTCCGGCTACAGCTCCGCTCATCATGTTTGAGGCGGTGTCTGTTCCCAGAATCTCGGTCACTTCTCCCGCAGACAGCTGTGGAAGCTGTGCAGTCCGCATAGCCTCTGCATCTAGTGACAGCTGCACTCCGGGAGCTATCATTCCGCCGATAAGTTTTCCATTTTCATCTGCTACGGTGATTGTGGAGCAGGTTCCAAGGTCGCAGACCATGACCGGTTTGTCCTTAAACATCGACTTTGCTGCGGATAAATCCACGATTCTGTCTGCACCGATTTTACCCTTGCTGTAATTCGAGATATCTATTCCGGTTATGAGTTTGTCACTCATAAGAAGCGGCTTCGTTCCGGTTATCTCCTCCATTGCATAAAGAGTAACTTCGTTTATCTCGGGCACCACCGAAGAGAGAATCGCCCCCCTGAAGGGAGCTTCCTCATACTCTGCTTCTATTTGGTCAAGATAATCCTGTAAAAGGCCGCCAAGAGCCTTCGTTATCTCTTTTTTGCCATAGTCTCTCATAGTCGCGATTCTTCCGGTGAATTCCGGCTCGCCATTATTCAAAACTCCGGCAACTATGCTTGAATTACCTATATCAACAGTCAAAATCCTGCTCATAATAATTACACCTGCTATTTATGTGCTTATGCTCTGTGAAGAACCTTTGAGAGCACCATTCCTACAGTACCTGCAAGGATGCAGCCAATGCATGCTTCCACTGTTGCCTGAACACCAACCATTGCAATTACAAATGCGAAAGGATTGGTTGCATTGTAGTTACTTACAAGACCCTGTACATAGTCTGTGTTGTAGAAGAACAGGCAGAGTGATGTCATGAAAAATACTGTGTTGAATAAGGGCATAAATGCGCCTGTAATATAATATGATGCGTTTGTGAGTTTTCCTCTGTGGATAAGCTTGTAAATGCCGCTTACAACAGCTGCATCAAGAAATCTTGCTACTATAGCTGTGAAAAATACACCGAAGGGATTAATAGTAAAAAGTGTTGAGAGCATTCCGCTTGCACCTGTGAGTGCGCCAACAAAGCTGTTAATACCGAAAGCAAGACCGCAGATCATGCCTGCAGCAGGTCCGATAAGCATTGTTGCCAGTGCAACGGGAACGGTAACAATAGAAATCTTAAGAAGCGGTGTAGGAATTGTCCCTAAAAATGTGTTGCCCATAATAAGAACAACTGCGATCATAAGGGCAGTCTCCACCATGTAACGTGTTGCGTGACTCAGTCCGAATGACTCCTCTGCGGTCTTACGGCCAAGTGTCCTTGTGTTTTCCATATTTAATTCTCCTTTTGACAAAAAAGCTACCGTTTCGGATCATTCCGAATACAGTGCAACTGTAATATATCAGCTTGCCAGACGGATTGCAACACATATTTTTATGCCTGTTTTAAAGGCGTTTTATCCCCCATATACTGCACTGCTATCCTGTTCTCCGGATGGACATCAACCATGTATATTACTATAAGGAAAAACCACTCCAAGGGTTTCATGATAAAGTAAACGGCGTCTGCAATCCATCTGCTCTTAATAAGCCTTGCAACCGGGAATCCGTATTTATCGTAAAAAGCACGGACAGCCCTGTGAAGGTGCGGAGTCTTTTCCTCCAGGATCTGCTCGAAGGCATTAGCTATGCAAAGCTGTCTGTTTACCGTAACTTCATGTCCGTGGCGGATGCCCTTTCGGATAGGCTTTACAACCCTGCGGTGGCCGCCGGCAGCTACAGTACACAGATAATGTTCGTCATAATAGATGTTCTGCGGCGATATTTTCGTTGAAAGATTCCACTGACTGGTCTCTGTCCAGGCTTTAATTACGGAATCCGGCGCCTGGCCGAATAAATACAGTATCGCTATCAGGATTCCGAGGAGCGGAATCATAAGGAAAATTGCGAAAAACGGCCATAAGATAACATTCTTCAGGATAGTATCAGAAGTTTTCAAAGCAGGATTTTGCTCCAATTTACTTGTATCGAAACGGTTGTCATTCCATTCATAAATCTTCTCAACTATCGTGCGGGCTGTGATAAGTATACAGCAGGCAGGAAGCGGAAAGAGATACACATCCATCTCGTCACCAACACCGAATACCTGCACAGTCAGGATGATAAGCTGAATTATACCAAGGTACATGGCAGCCATTGACAATGCCGCAACAAGGGGCGGTAATTCGTTAAGAGGCGTATATTGAAGGATAATATAGCCCAAAATTGCAAGAAGAAAAATAATCATAACGGTTGCTACTGCGCCTGTATAAATAGGTGTATGACGCTGAGCGTTGTAAAGTTGCTCCGGCCAATCATACCAGGTTGCATTTTTTATCTCCCCTATATAGAGCCACTCGTAAGTTGGCCCAATGATGAGAACAAAGGCGTCAAATACCCTGGAAGCAATAATTTTCACTTTATTAATTGAAATAATAAAGCAGATAAATTCATCAATAACCAAAAATACAGGGAATATGAAAATCGGCCCTAACAGTATTCCACCTCTCCTCGCAAAAACTACTCCTATCAGCACGGGTGCAATCAGTGTTATCCATATTGAATGCTTATTAAATAATGAAAACGGCTTATTTTCCATGACAACTCCTCCAAGTTCACTTTGGGGCTATTATCCTATTTAATGGCCCCGTCTAAATATAATACAGCTGAAAGGGTTGAAAAGTTGCATATTTTTTGAGTTTTTTTAAAAACATGTGTTATAATCTCATCCGAGGTATGAAAAATTATTACAGGGGAACTATAATATGAAAAGAAAAAAGCATCTTTTGGTCATCACAGTCATACTGTGTCTATTTTTTAATGCATTCGCAGGAATTACTTCCAGAGCAGAATCAGAACTCCTAACCGGAGAAGAACTCTCGCCTGAAGCGACTTTTAGTGCTGAAGATGAAGTCAGTGCCGGAAATGCGGAAGAAACACAGCAGGAATCATCAGAGGAACCAAATCCCGGTGCCGATAATCCATCCGAATCCGAATCAGGTGAAACACGTATCGAAGAAAATGCTGATTCCATACCGGATGATACCGGGGGTTCGGCTGAAGACCCTGAAGCAGGGATTGAAATGCTGCTTCCTGTGGAAACCGAGGAGTTAACCGCACTTGGCAGTGCTTTTTCATCAGAGTATGACAGCTTAAATGACCTTCTTGCAGCTGATATTCCCGTGGGAACAGTTGTAAGCGTCAAAGGCTACGCTTCCGCAGGAGATGGCGGTGCTGCATCATATCAGATAACAGATAGCGCTCCGGATAAAAACATTTTTTATACAAAAATGAAGAACAAAAAATATGCACAGCTCATATTGACCGATACGATCAATGTGGCGCAGGTGGGAATTTTCCCGACTACCGACATATCGGAGCGTCTGAACTTACTTATTACATCATCGGTTGCCAGCGGCGTGGTTTCGACCATCCAGTTCAACGACGGCGTTTATACTCTTGATAAAACTATATACTTGAAATCCTTGAATTACAAAGGAACAGGGAATACCACTTTGAGTGTCAGCAAATCCTATAGATCCGGGTCCAACAGGATAATGTACACTGTTCCGGGTGAGACTAGTCCGACCTTTTCTCTTACATTTTCGGACATCAATTTTTACATGGAAACCACCAAAGATCATCCGCTCAAAGATAAACAGGTAGTCATTCTCAGCCTTTCCGAAATTGATGGATGTAAGATCACAAACTGCAATTTCTATGCCGCTCCCGCCAAGAAAAACGGGGGATTCATGCAAGTGGATCTGGTGTGGTTCAAGCACAGCAGAAAGCTGAATAACGTTGAAGTAAGCAACTGCTCTTTCCGAAACCTTACCGGCATGGGCTATGAGGGTAACATAACAGATACTTTGGTCGGCGGTTGTCTGTGGTTCTGTGGTAAAGAAAATACGCTGGATTCAACTCTTGAGAATTTAAGTGTGCACGACTGCGATTTTGAAACTACGCTCACTGATGAAATACTGGCTTTTTGGCGCGGAAATTACAGAAATGTCAGTGTATATAATTGTAATTTCAAAAACCATACCCATGACTGCCACAACATTTTTACATTGTTTAATGGTTCCTTTAAGGACACCAGCATAAAGAACTGCACATTTAATCTGTCAGCAGCCTGCGTCAGAGTTTGCAAGGTTATGCGACTTGCAGGTGAAACGGAAGTTGTTTTTGACGGAATTACTTTCGATCTCGACTCCGGAGTAACTGACACAAAAAGAAATTCCAGCATTTTCTTCACAGGCCCCGATTCAGAGGAGACTACGGGTGAATATCCCGCAAATGTGACAGTTAAGAACTGCATCACTAACAGCAAAAACGGTACAGTATACAGAACCTTCCTGGATGTTCCGGAGACTTCGCTCAAAACCTATAACGTATCGGATTGCACACTCGAAATGCCCTTTACGACAGGTGTTCTCTCCATGAAAAAGGGCAAAAAGAACACCGTAAATATATCGTCATGTGTTATAAATACCAACGATTATCTTACAAGCTTAACTCAGACAGAGGCATGTAGGGTTTCATTTTGTAATAACACCATCAAAAACAAAATAAACGCAGGCATTTATAATTCCGCAAGCCTTTTCTACAAGTTTTCGGGCAATACCTGCACATATGCTGAAAAAGGAACCGTGTTGTCCTGTAAGAATCTATCCAAAGAGGATTTTGTAGTGCTTTACAATGAAGGCAACAACTATCCTTCCGGCACAAAAATAAATGAGTTTTATATAAACAATAAGCTCAAAGCTGATGATATCGTAGTAAGAACGCAGGATCCTGACGGCGCTGAGTTCTACACATTGACAAATACTAAGCCTGAGGATTTCGTTGCTCCTAATACAAATCAGCCCGCTCCTTCTGAGGATCCCGCAAATCAGGCTACTCCCGAAGATCCGGCAACCCAGACTGCACCCGAGGATAACGGCTCAGGTCAGACTTCCTCCGCTCAGGTGAATTCAGAGCCTGCTCAGCCCTCTGAGTTTACGGTTACAGTGGATGATATCACTTACACCATCGGAAGCGATGGAAATGCTACAGTCGATAAGATCGGCAAGAGAAAGAAGGCTTCCCTCAACAATGTTACTGTTGACGGAATCACCTATCCGGTAACCAAGATTGCAGCTAAAGCCTGCAAAGGAAACGACACGATTAAGAAGGTTGTTATCGGAAAAAATGTCAGATCTATAGGCAAGAATGCATTTAAAGGATGCTCAAACCTTAAGAAGATTACGATTAAAGCCAATAAGCATCTTAAGATCGGCGCCGGTGCATTTAAGAAGCTTCCGGAAGATTCAAAGATAAAAATAAAAGGTGTATCCGGTAAGACAAAGAGCAGAATTACAAAGGCTGTCGCTAAGAGAACAAACGCAGAAGTGGAATAAAAGAAGTAGAAAGAACAACCCGTGTCAAAAGGCACGGGTTGTATTTTCATAGCAAATATTTAATTTACAATACTAATTCTATCTGCCTCAACATGGCAGCTGTGGCATACGACTTCCACGCCTGCCTTTTTTGCGGCTTCCAGCGCTTTTTCAAATTCAGGCTGAGTCTTGTCGTTTGGAAGCACAGTATATATGCCGTTCATTTGAATAACAAATGCTATTGTGCAATGATATCCCTTCTTTACCGCTTCTGCCAGCTCCTGAAGATGCTTGATTCCGCGCTCTGTCGGCGCATCCGGGAAATAACCCACTCCGCTTTTTTGATCATAGGAAAGTGTACAGCCCTTAACTTCCGTAAGGTATTTCTCGCCATCTTTTTCCATATAAAAATCAAATCTGGAATTCCCGTAAGTATATTCAGCTTTCACATAGTCATATCGCGGCTCAAGGTACTGCTTCATGAGCTTGTTCGGAACAAGACTGTCGACGTTAATCCACTCGAACTCCGGTCTGTAGACGGAAATCAGGTCATACTTCGTCTTCCTTCCGGGATCATCGGATTTTTGAAGCGTCACCTCGGCATTTTCCAGGAGGAGCTCTCCGAGGCGACCGGTATTCTTAACATGTACCGTCTCCCTGTGTCCATCAACCAGGACTTCTGCCGTGAAGCGGTTATTTCGTTTTATAAAAAGTGCGGACACGGTATTTTCATATATAATCATAAAATCAATTAAACTCCAAACACAGCATGGTCAGATCATCAAACTGCTCTGCTTCTCCGACAAATTCACTTATATCGGCTCTTACAGTCTTAACTATCTGCTGCGGAGAAACGTCCGGATCCTTGTTAAGTGCCTCTATCATGCGGGATGTTCCATACATCTTGTTATTTATATCTGTGGCCTCTGCCACACCGTCAGTGTACAGGAACAGCTTATCTCCGTGGCCGATTTCTATCTGATATTCTTTGTATTTGATTCCTTCCATTCCACCGATTACAAATCCGTGCTTATCCTTGAAAAGCTCGAATTTACCGTCCTTTCGCATAATGGCGGGATATTCGTGCCCGGCATTTGCACAGGAAATTATTCCGGTAGAAATCTCCAGAATACCGAACCAGACTGTGACAAACATATCCGTCTTATTGTTGCTGGTGAGGGCTTCGTTCATCTTATTCAGAACTTCCGCGGCCGATTTTCCAAGCATAGCGCAGCTCTGAAGAATTACCTTGGAAATCATCATGTACAGTGCGGCCGGTATACCTTTACCGGAAACATCTGCCATAACCAATCCCAAATGGTCATCATCTATCAGGAAAAAGTCGTAGAAATCACCACCGACCTCCCTTGCAGGTTCCATCATTGCATAAATATCGAATTCCCTTCGGTCCGGGAAGGGCGGGAAATCATGGGGCAATATACTTGCCTGAATCTCGGTAGCAAGGGCAAGCTCTACTCCTATTCTCTCCTTCTCAGCTGTCGCCGCCTGAATATCGACAATATATTTCTTCATCCTCTCAGTCATAAACCCAAAAGATGTGGCCAGCTCCTGTATCTCATCGCCAGTGTCCTCGGTCCATTCGAAATCGAGCTGATCTCCTTCAATTGCCCGAACCTTAGCCGTAAGCTCCTCTACAGGCTTCACCAGCTGTCTGCTGAGCATATTTGAAATAACTACCGTTATTAGTGCAATGACAACAATGAAGGCAAGAACAGTGGTTAACGCCGTTCTGAGAACCTTTTGCACTTCCGTAAGTTCAATGATTCGATTGCTATTCAAAGAATTCAAAAGACTTTCTTTGGGTGCAAGGACAGTACTTTCCGGAACAATGGATATCAGTGACCATCCTACAACTTTAATGGGGGAATACGCCAGATAGCATTTTTTTCCGTTGATCTCCAATAGTTCGAGACCTCTCTCTCCGGAAATTGCCTTCTCTGAGAGCTTTTTGAGAGAGCTGTCTTTTTTCCCTTCTCCAAGAATTGTCTGTGTCTTGAGATCCCCTTCGTCTTGTGAGGAAAAGATGATCATCCCATGTTCGTCAATAATGCAGGAATTTCCCTGATCACTTATACGGGCATTCATCATTACCGATTCTATTCCCTCAAGATAAATACCTGCGCCGGCAACTCCCACAAATTCACCGTCTCTGTAAATTGGTGAACCGCACATTATTGCCAGCTTTTTGGTATCATAGTCCTCTTTTATCTCGGAAAAACTGGTTCTCCGTGCATTTTTTGCCGCCAGGTACCAGGGCCTTTGTCTGGGGTCAAAGCTGGCATAATTGCCGTCTTTATCCCATCTCTCAGGAAGTACCGGCCCTGCAAGCAGCATTAAACCTGTCTCCGTACCTATATTGGTTGCTCCAAGTTCTGGAAATTGTCCGTACATGGCAAGAAGACTTCCCTGCATATTAGCCAAAAGGGAAATCTCTTCTTTTACGCTCGGACTGTTCGGGTCAACTTCCTCTGAAAAGAGAAACTGCCCCATGCTTTTTCCGATATCTGACTTTTCGGGTATTTTAACTACAGATGAACCGTATCTTTCAGGATGAGAGTACATATCAGTAGCGGCATCCGCCATGATGGTTACGGTTCCTGCGAAATTTTCAAGATTATCATTAACAATATAGGAACACCCACGAGTAGTGGCACTGAGCTGCTGCAAAAGCTGATCACGCATCGCCTTATCGGAGTATTCATCAACCTGATTCCCTGATTTCTCTGCGTTCTGTATCAGTATAGTTCTGACTCTGAAAATCATTTGTACTGTCAAAAGTACAACTAATGCCAATAATAATGAAGAAACTATCATCATTATTCTCATTATCTTTTTTTTCATAAAATCTTATCTCCCCCCAAGAAGTCAGGCTTTCTTATATAATCCGAATATTGTCCTATTGTAGCTTCCCAGCTCCTTTGTAGCCGCTGCAAGATCCTTGGTGACAGCTGTCAGGTCTTTCTGGGTGGAAAGCAGCACTTCCTGCGTCTTTTTAAGCTCAGTCTGCATGGATTCAAGCTGATCGTGCTCCTTATCCGCAAGCAGTAAAAGAGCCTGTGAACGTGCGCGGTCCTCAAGCAGCGTTGAATTCTGCTTCGTCATATCCTGAAGCTCCTTCTGAAGCAAAATAATAGCATCCTTAAGGCGCTCTTTCTCCTCGCGAACCTTCTCCAGCTCCTGCTTCATATCATTATTATCATATTTTACAACGACATTTCTCTTTAGCCTGTGCTGATCAAGAAAATCACAGGCAAACTCATCAAGAACTTTGCGTTTGTCCTCGGTCTTGATATGTCCCTTAAGCTCTTCCTTATATCTGGTGGTCTGAACGCGAACAGTCTCGTAACTCACGGATCTGCTCTCGGCGTATTCTTTTAAAGTCATCATTTTTAAAATCTCCCCCACACAATATTGGAACAAGTTGTTCAAGTATATTGTGTGTATTTTTTATTTTTCCACTACTTATAGTAGTAGACTATGCAATTATATCAATCAAAACGGTGTCCTTTCAAGAGTTTGAAGGCCTATTTCTATAGCGGATTTACAAAATAAAAGAGCCCCTTCGCCGCCCCGATAGTGAGCCGGCAAAGGAACTCCTCGTAATATATATATAACCATAGGTGAAGCAAATTTAATCAGGCATTTTTCTCGCTTTTTTCCTGATTGTCTACTGTAGAAAAAGCTGTATCAATGGTGGATTTCATATCCACATAAAGTGTATTCTTTTTACCACGAATAAGTCTTAAACCCAAAACAATAATAACAACTGCAATTATTAATCTGGGAAGTGAATATACACAACCGGCCACAGCGTCATATATGAAATTCAGCCCGGTCATATTCGCCAGAGCTTCAACACCACTTAAAATAGGCTCAACAACTATATTCCAGATTATGGAAACGCCTGCAATTATCAGTACCCATGCGGATATTTTCTTCGCTGTTTCGGATTTTAAGTTTATTCCTTTTCCATCAAAGAATTCATTCCAGAAATAATCATCCTGCAGTCCCGCAAATACATCAATTCTGCAGGTAGCCATATTTCTTGCATGGAAAAAGCTGTAAAACCACAGTACAATCGGTATCATCATGAAGGCATCGCTAAGCCCGAGAAATGCAATCAGCCCCATCAGTCCGAAAAAAGCTCCCATAAGGCTGATTCCCATTTTCATGAAACCCATATACATCTCTGCCGCACCGGGCACAAATGCAAATATAAAATTAAAAAATCCTCTTTTCTGCGCTCTCATAATTAATTCTCCTTATCTGTCGAACTGTTTAAAGTTCCTATTTCAAAATGATTACTTCCGATAGATTCACTTAGCGTGTGATTTCCCAAAAAATCCGAGACATACGTTGTTGTTTCTCTGGGAACTGTCTGTCCAACCGCAACTTGTGCCTTCCATGCATTATAGTTGTCGTTCGCTGAAAGGAACGGTGAAACGATCAAAAATAGAATTGCAGCAGCCATCGCCAGACAAACTTGAAATCGGAACCTTGAAAACTGTTTCTTTCTCTCTTCAAAAGAAATGACCGTTGATTTTGTCTCCGCCTCTTGGATTCTCTTTAGAACCTCTGCTTCAAAACTGATAGGAGCTTCAAGCAGTCCTGACTCTTCGGTGGAATCAATGAGCTTTTGCAGTTCATCGTCGCTTAAATATTTAAATTCATCATTCATGCTTCCAGCCACTCCTTTCTATAGGATTTTTTCAGCATTTCCTTTGCCCTGAAAATTCTTGTCTGTATAGTCTTAAGATTGTCGCCTTTTTCTTCCGCAATCTCTTTTGCTGTACGCCCTTCAATAAAATGTTGCATCGCTATGTCGCTGTAGGCTTCCGGAAGCTCCTCACAACATTTTGAAAAGCTGTTCATAACATCTTCTGCTTCATATATATCCGCCGGATTGTTGCTGGCTGTCATCCCCATTACCGCGGCGCCTTCTGCAGGCTCCGGCATCTCATCCTCTGCCGTGGGAAGCGTCTTTGCGGCTGAACTTCTGAGGTAATCAGTGCACTTGTTTGCCGCAATTCTGCAGAGCCAAGCCTTTTCATTATTTCCATCGAACTGATCCATGTGCATATATGCCGAGAGGAAGGTCTCCTGTGCAATATCCTCCGCGGTGAAGTAATTGCCGGTCATCCTAAGGCAGATGGAAAAAACAAGGTTCTTGTACTCACTCATCCAACGTATTAAGTTTTCATTCGCCTCTATTTTTCCCACCTCCTTTCAGCTTTTCCTGCTCTCATTACATATAACGAGTGTAACACAGATAAGTCTTCATAATTTTCTAAGAAAATATTTTTGTCTTATGCAAAATATTAACAAATGCAGATATCAGCATAATTGAATAGATAATCCAGATTAGTGACATCATCAGATTTCCCTGCCCATTAATCAGGCGAATGATATTTAAAATCAATTGGATTAGCGGAAATATCACCATGATAATCACAATTCCAACCGCCAAAAGACGCCTGCAGAGCGCATTTTTCATTAGATTGAAAAATATGGGATATCCAACGAGAGACTCAAATCCGGAATTCAGGCTGATCTCATCAAGAACAGGCAGAATGTCGGGGAATCTCTGTCCCCGGCTCTCTGCCTCTGCAACATATGAAATATATTTATCGGTATCGCTCTCTTCGTAGCCATCTTCGAGCATCTTTTTGCACAGTTGTATTGACCCTTCAACTTTAAGTCTGTCCTCTTCGAGTCTCTGCATCTGTAATCCCAAGAGTTCCCCGATATCCTGCTCATTATCGAGCATTTTCCTGATATCCTCCACCGGCATATCTATTTTTCTGAAAAGAACGATCTTTTTTAATCTTTCTATATCTTCGGGTGTATAGTCCCGATAGTTGCTGTCTTCTCCCCTTTCAGGATTTATGAGCCCCTTTCTCTCATAAAACCTGACGCTGCTTACATCAAGCCCAGCGGCGCTTGCAGCTTCACTTATTTTCATACCTGATCCTCACGCAATATTCTGATCCTTTAATGTTTTTCTGGCGGTTTCCACCACTTCCTTCGGAAAATCATAGCATGAAAGCAGATCAATTGCATTAGTGCCTTCGCCAAATCCTGATTTTATCCTGTAATCGAAGTGGATTCCTTTGTCGGTAAGCCTGCTGTCAAAATGGTAGCCCTCGTATTCATCACTAAGTCTCTCTGCAAGCTCACTGTCATGTGTTGATACGATAACCATTCCGCTTTTTTTACATAAATAGCGAAGTACGGCCTCTGATGCGGCAAGTCGCTCTTTGTTATTCGTCCCTTTCAGGATTTCATCTATAAAATACAGAACGCATCCCTTCTTCTGCGATTCATCCAACATTCTTTTAAGGTATTTTACTTCTCTTACATAGTAGCTTTCTCCGGTGGTAACATCATCACGAACAGCCATTGAGGTCATAACGGTGCTTTTGGGAAACTCCGCTCTCGCACCGCAGCAGGTGAATATTGACTGGGCAAGAATTGCATTGACTGCAAGTGCCTTCATAAAGGTACTCTTACCCGAAGCATTTGCTCCCATTATCATGGAGCCGCTGTGTAAGATTACGTCATTGGGGACGGCATTCTCTATAAGAGGATGATAAATATCATCTGCTATAATTGTGCCGGTATCTATAAAGTTCGGATAACAGTGTATCGGAAGACTTTTCCTGAAGGATGCCACCGATATCCCGGAATCTACCGCTCCGGCGAAGGCATAGAGGTCCATCACTGCCTTCTCGTTCCCTCTGATGGTTCTCACAATCTTATTAAAAGAGACCAGGTCAAACAGAGTAATTCCCATAATATACATCGCCAGTGCTCCCTGCGGATCCACTGTCGCATATTTTCTTTTTGAAATCAGCGATCCCGACATCCTCCTGATAGAGTGAAGCCTACTAATATCCTCTCTTATGACCTCATTTCCTGGGAAATCCGGAGTACATTTACTCTTCAAAAGCTTTTCACATACATTGATAAGACTGCAGATTCCGTACAAGCAATCCATCATATGCTCAGACTGAGATTTTTCCCTCATATATATGAACATATTTATGCCGGCAACTCCTAAAAATGCCAGCATTAATTCACTGCTATGCAGTACAATTCCCAAAATTAAAAACAAAAATAACAATGCCTGCAAGATGCGATATGCCCATGCAAATTTGAATTCATAACCTGCCAAAATATGTATAAGCTGTGGCATATAATAACAATCGTTTCTTTTACCGAGACCCATTAGAAGCTCTTCCGCTTTTACTCTTTCTGTCTCGTTGTTTTCATAGAAACTGACCGTATCCCCAAAGCCTTCAGCCTCCTCCGCATCAGTACAATGCAGTCTGTGGTACAAAACCTGCTCCCCGACGTAGGATCTTGTGTGATTTATCCTGAAAAAAACGTCATCCATCTCAAGGTCATTCCAGGTAATATCATCAACAGTGCCTTCCCCCACCTCGTCATGGTACTTGGCAATTAGTTTGATTCTATCCTTTCTCATATAGTGATAAGAATCGTGAAGAGGGTTTCTTCCGAACTGCTTTTTAATTAATTCCTGCTGCTTTCTTTTGTTTATGAACATGACTTTTTCCTCCTGATATGCGAAAAATACACCCTTCACCAAGTGCAGAGTCAACAAAATCCTGAAAAAAATTTAAAAATTACAGTTATTATTTTATGAATGAGATTTTGGGGGCAAAAAGAAGGCTCCGATGATTCATTCATCAGAGCCTCAGTTAGATTTATAAAAATCTCATGTTTTTATCAGCACATCAGTATTACTATTTTATGCTGTGAAGTTGATTGAGTCGATTATGCTTGCCAGTGCATCGGATACTTCCATATCCAAAAACTCATTGCCACTCTTGTGCTCGGTGCATTCAAACATAAGTGTTCCACCCATGTAATCTCTTACAATTGCTGTCATATAGAGTCCTGAGCCCTCTTCTGTAGTAGGAAGCGTTACCCAATAGCCTGTGACATCGTCTGTGCCGGGGAAATTTCCTTCAGATACTGTTGCGTCTGCGCCCCATGTCTTAGCAAGGTCGTCAGCGGTTTCTTTTGCATTCTTTTCCACAGAGTAAGTAGCAGTAATCATGTTTGTTCCGGCACTGACTCCGGTGTATACGAAAGTGGTTACAGGGCCGCCGCCATTTACTTCGAAGGAAGCGGGATCATACTTTACGCTCCAGCCGTTTGCATCATTATAAACATAGTCATTATCGATTGCCTTACCTACATAATTCTCTGCATCAAAGCTTTCAGGATCAACATCTGTCTGAGGTACAAATACAAGCTCTAAGCCGTCATCATAGTGACCTTTTACTGCGCCGTTCTCAACAGCGTCTACTGTGAAGATCTCTTCTCCCATTGCATCCATTCCACCAAAGGAGAACTTTACGGTACCACCTTCCTGCTCGCAGCAGAAGGGTAATCCGATGCCTTCATGCTCTCCGTCTGCTGTATAACCTGCTCCCTCATCATCAAAAACATAGAAATATGTAAGATCGGGATCCTCAGCTTCTTCTGCATAATTTACATACACGCCTCTTTCGAAGTACGGTGCCTCGAGCTCTGTGCTGCTCACTGCTATAACTTCCTTTGTATCTTCCTCTGAATCAGTCACTGCAACTGTATCTTCTGTAGCAGTCTCATCACCACCTATACCAACAAAAGCTGCATCTGCGTTTCCACATCCTGCAAGTATAAAGAGTGCCATTGCTGTTCCAAATGTTACTGACAATACCATTTCTACAAGATTCCTTTTCATTTCTATTTCCTCCGTATGAGATATTTAGCTGTTCTATGTCGTTTTCGTTGTTTTCTTTATCTGTAACACATCTTATCAGGAGAAATATCACACAATTATCACAGCACTTTTCATTCTGCAAAAAATACCACGTAAAGGCATGAAATGAGGGACATTTGTAGGACATTATTTGGTAATATATGTATTGATTACTTATATTAATACATGATTAAAACATGTGAGGAGGAGAAAAAGTATATGAAAAACAGATTGATATCTTCTATTATGATGGCGACACTGGCACTAGAACTTGTCGCATGCGGCGGCGCAAAGGATACAGATACTTCTAAAGAGGAAGCCGCTGTTACGGAGCAGCAGGAAGACGCTGCAGAAGAAGCATCTTCAGAAGAGGCAAGTGCAGAGGAAGAAGCTTCAGAAGAAACCGCAGAAAGTGCTGAAAATACAGAGATCGCCAATCCCTGGAGAGAATGCACCGAGGAAGAAGCAAATGCCGCTTGTCCCCGCTTATTCAAGGCACCGGAGGATGCAGTTGTAAACGGGTGGAGCCTTATGGATGCGAACAGCAATGAAAACGGAGTTCCCGGAGCACTGGTAGAGCTCGATTTTCGTATGGAGGGCATGGATTATACAGCCAGGGCACAGTATGGTGTCGGCGAAAATGAGGATATTTCCGGTATCTATTATGACTGGGATAATACAGAAGATATTACCTTGGCAAACTGGGGTGAAGGCCACATGCCGGCTAAGCTCAGCAGACATATTGAAGATGGCTGGATGATAGATCTTTGCACCTGGTACGACATAGAGATCGGAATTGCTTACTCACTTTCAGTAGAGGCAGAGGATCTTGAAGGCTTTGATCTCCAGGCAATCGCTGAGCAGATGTACAGCGCAGAAAACGAACCTTATGTAGGAGAACCCGAAGAAGGTGAAAGCCAGGGCCAGGTACAATCATTTGAAGGCCAGTATTATGCCGGACGCGGCAACCTCAGCATCACCGGACAGGGCGATGACACCTATCTCATTGAAGTATGGTGGGGAAGCAGCGCATCAGAGCACAGCGAATGGGTAATGCACGGAACATATAATGAAAGCACACAAACAATTACCTACAGTGACTGCGAAAAGCATGATTTTGTTTTGAATGAAAACGGCGAAGTTGATACCGATGATATTGCATACACAGACGGTTCGGGCAGTATCAAGATTGTCGATGACAGCTCAATAATCTGGACAGACGATCAGGATCATATCGCAGACGATTTAACTTTGGAAAGATAATATTATACGTTATAAAAAATATAAGAGTTCTAAAACTGTGATGTTTTAGAACTCTTATTTTTTCATTATATATAGCGCTGACAGTGCAGTCTTACATCAGATTTCTGAAGAATGCTGTCTCATCGTCATTGCACTGTGTTGCTTCCGTAAGCCTCATATTGCAGTGGAATACATGTCCAAGTTCTCCATTGGGACTCGTATAGTACTTGCAGGTAAAAGGCACGGAATTATTTATCATAACAGCTGCCATCTTGGGAAGCTCATTATTTAAGAAGTCTCCTGTTGCAGACATAAGGAATGACGGAGGATACGCATTTGTTATATATTTTCCCGCATTCATAACATCAAGATCTTCCTCTGTTACCCTCTTACCGAAAAGATCATCCATGAGATTTCCCATGTTTTCATCTGTTTCGCTTACAGATTTAATCTCAAATGCTGCACAGTTAAATGCAATACCCTTGAAATTAAACTTATCGGATACTGTAAAGTCGAATTTCTTCGAATATTCCTTATTTGTAAGGAAAGCAGCTGTTATGCCTATAAGCGTACCGCCTGCGGAATCGCCTACACCAAAAACATTGTTAAGATCAAATCCGTATTTATCCTCGTTCTCTACAATCCAGTTTGCAACTGCGCAAGTATCCTCCAGACTTGAAGGGAATGTGTATTCCGGTGCAAGTCTATATGAATAACAAACTACTGCGAAACCTCTCTGGCAAAGAGATGCAGAATAGTATTTGTAAACTTCCTTATCCCCATATACCCAGCCACCGCCGTGAATAACTACAATCACGGGGAGTTTTTTATCTTCCGGAACATCTGCCGGTCTGTATACATCAAGCATCTGCCACTCGGGATGTTCACCCTTATCACCGTATGTGATATCAGTATATCTTTTTACATCGGAAGGAATTTCAAGTCCTTCATCTCTTATGGCATCGCCTTTAGCAAAATTTGTTCTAATAAATTCGCTTGCTTTTGACATTTCTTTACCTCTTATGATACTAAAATTCTAAATTCTTTACTCTTAATATTCTGCTACTGCTCTCTTAGCTTCAAGATCTCTCTGGATCTGGCCGATGTGCTTATCAATGTTCATGATGATGCACAGTGCCAGAACAACAAGTGAAAGGATTGCTCCGAAGTATCCATAACCGAAACGGATAGATGCAAGAGCTGCCTCTGTCTGAACCTCTGCTGTTCCAACATAACCACCGAAAGCGATGATCCATGTGCAGATAGCAGAACCAAGACCAATACCAACCTTCATACCAAAGCTTGTGCAGCTGTTTACAAGACCTTCTGAACGAACGCCTGTCTTCCATTCGCCATAGTCAACTACGTCAGCTGTTGTAGCAAAGATACCTGACATGATGGGGCCTGTACCAAATCCCTTAACAATAAGTCCGACAACTACAAGAGGAAGATTTGATCCTGCAGCACCGATGAGTACTGAACCCAGAGCCATGATAACAGCACCTGTTATCATAAGTTTTCTCTTACCAAACTTAGCTACGAGTTTAGGCATTGCAAGGTTTACGATCATTGCCGGTATTGTTCCCGCAACAGATGTCCATGAAAGGAATGCGATGTTACCAAGTACGCTGTTGCAGAAGTAGTATGTCATTGAACCTGTTGCAACTACATTGATGTATAAGAACATGAACATAAGTGCCTGAATGAAGAAGTATTTATTCTTTAAAAGTGCAGGAAGTGCCTTGGAAAAAGGTACCTGCTCTACTTTAACATTTCCGTCCTCTCCTGCGTCTACATGCTCTCTGACTCCAAGGAAGCAAAGAATGCACATTACGCAAGCGATTGTTCCATATATAGCTGAGATTGATCTCCAGCCCATGCTTGCAATAAGGTTAGCTGTGATAACGTTTGTAATAAGTGATGTAACCTGAGTCATTACAAATCTGATAGATGCTGTCTGAGCTCTGTCCTGTACATCAAGTGTCATACGGCTGAGAAGTGCATTATAAGGCAGGTTGTTTGCTGTATAAATAATGCAGTTCTGGAAAATGTAAGTAAGGTAGATATATACCAGTTTGCCGCTGGCACCAAGCGATGCCGGTACATTGAATATCATGAAAAGCGATATTCCCATAAGCGGTGCTGTCCACAAGAGCCAAGGTCTTGCTTTACCATATTTTGTATTGGTCTTATCAACAAGTGCACCCATGATAAGATCTGTTATACCGTCGAACACTCTGCACAGGAGCATCATTGTTCCGATGGCTGCAGCAGCGATTCCAACTGTGTCTGTATAATAACCTGTCAAAAAGGATGAGGCCAGAGCAACTATTACATTAGCTCCGCAATCTCCGATACCATATGAGAACTTCTCACTGAATGAGAGACGCCCCTGTTTTTCCTGTTGTTGTTCTTCATAAATTATTGCTTCCATTGTAACCTCCAATCTTATATTTGGAAACCATATCCCGTTCAACGAATCTTAATATATAAAAAAATGGCAGGTTACTCTTTACATTCCTTGTCATAAAAATTACGTTTTCTTGACATTAATCAAAAATACACTATAATGACAAATATTGCGATTTTAATTATTTAAAACATATATAAAAAGGAAAAATCATGTCAGATATGCAAAGCAAGGACATATCCTACGAGGTTGTCCATTACCACACAGAGCTGCCCTTCAAAATACTAAATGTTCATAAAAAGGACTTATACCCAAATAAAGATCTCTCTGCGGTCAGCGATGTCCTCGACCACTGGCACAACGAGCTCGAAATAGTCTATTCTTATTCAGATGATGGCGAATATTTTACAGACGGAATCGCCCATCCCCTGAAAAAAGGTCTGTTTATCATCGTCAACACTCGTAGTATCCATAAGGTAATCTCAAACAGGACAACACCTTATGATAAACTGCCCCCGACACTTACGACTGTACTTCAGATAAGTGACTCATTCCTTCGCAATTACATCCCAAACTTCGACGAACTTTACTTTATTCCTGTTTTTAAACCCGGCGAAGAAAGACCCGCCGAAATAATGAAGGATCTCGCACAATATGCAGATGGCAAACCGCTTACCAAGTATGAAAACATGCGTCTTTTAGGCCTTGTTCATGAGCTTTTATATTTCATCTGCAAAGATGATCTGAGCCTGAAAGATACTGAGATGCCCGAAAAGAGCAGAAAGAACGCTGATATCCTGCGAAAAATCATTTCATATACTGAAGAAAACTATGACGGTGCCATAAATGAAATGTCTGTTGCCGAGACTTTCGGTTATTCCGCCAGCTATTTTTCCAGATTTTTCAAGTCAAATATGGGAATAACCTATAAAGAATTCCTGACACGAATGCGCGTCAATGCTGCAAAGGACAGTCTGGTACAAACTCAGAAGTCAGTTCTGGAGATTGCCATGGACTGCGGCTTCTCAGACTCCAGAGGCCTTATAAATATGTTCAATAAACTCGAAGGCATAACGCCTCTTCAGTACAGAAAAAAATATGCGGAAACTGTGTAGAGAAAATATCACGCACTGGCATCCCTGTAGTATTTTGCCTGTGCCTCAAATTATGCGCAACTGCTTAGATTGATTTTCCCATAGCATAAGCTTCATCCAACGCCTTATGCCCTTCAATCTCACCACGCTCATTTACGCCGCCGGCAAAAACTTTTCCCTTAAACTCAGCCTTTTCAAAGCAATCAGTCCAGCCGTTAACACCACTGACCGCTTTTTCATCTGTATAAGCTTCATCCTCTGCCGCTGTAGATAACAGATAAACCTCTCTGAACTTGTAATCCCTTGGATACAGGGAATTAGCCCTGTCGATCATTGTCTTCATTTGCCCGCTCATCTCGTAATAATAGATTGGTGTAGCCCATACGACAACCTCTGCTTCTAGAATCTTTTCAGTTATCACATTGGCATCATCAGGGATAACGCATTTTCCCAACTTCTGGCAAGCAAAGCAGCCGGTGCAGAAGCTAATCTTCTTGTCCTTTAGCGAAACAATCTCCACATCATTTCCGGCATCCTTAGCGCCTTCTGCAAAGCTCTCAGCCAGGATATCCGAATTGCTTCCCGTTCTAAGGCTTGTTTCAATTATCAGAACCTTCTTTGCCATATCTCCTCCTATTCAACACTGAGTGTGATCGTAACATCACCGTTGCTCAGTAGTTCTTTTAATTCATTTTCAGACAAGTTTACCCTTCCGAGCCTTGTATATGCCCAGGAATTGGAACCGTAAAAGACTACCAGCTGATTTCCGGAATACAAAACAATATCTCCCGCTGTTGTAGTTGTCTGTTTATCATCTCTCGTGATACTCTTTCCGATAGATCCCACCTGCTCAAAGTCGCCGTACATCGACATTGATATTGTCAGTCCTGATACAGCAAGACCCTTAAGCTCCTCCACGGAAGCATTTTCTTCCCAGGCAACATCTACACTTGTATCTCCAATCTTCATCAGCAAAGTCTTCATGTCATTCACCTCCATTTCATATGGATAGCTATAGGCATCAGCTGTACCACACGCCGTTGCTCCCGGCATAAGAAATACAAAAACGAACAGTATAAATGCTATTCTTATCTTCATACATATTTCCTTACAAACTCTTCGATATGGTTAAATGGGATCACATCAAGATTATCATACAAATCAGTATGAACAGCATCCGGAATGATCATGAGTTCCTTATTATCCGTATACTTGCTATCCTTTATCATATTTGCATAGGCATCCTTCGAGAAATAGCAGGAATGCGCCTTCTCTCCATGAATGATGAGCACTGCGCTTCTGATCTCATTTGAATACTTAAGGATAGGCTGATTCATAAACGACTCACATCCGATCACATTCCATCCTTCATTGGAGTTAAGGGATCTTTCATGATATGCCCTGCCCTTATAGTATTCGCTGTAATCTTTCACAAAGAACGGAACATCCTCCGGAACAGGAAGTGGCAGGCATCCTCCTGCACGTTTATAGGAACCGTTCTTTAAATCTTCCAGGCGCTGAAGAGCCATTGTCTTCCTGTTCTCATATCGAGCTTCTTCTGAGTCTTCCGAATCAAAATATCCGTTTGCATTTACTCTGGTCATATCATACATTGTTGAAACCACGGTAACTTTAATGCGTGGGTCTAATGCAGCAGTGTTAAGAGCCATTCCGCCCCAGCCGCAGATTCCAATGATACCGATGTGCTCCGAATCCACTTTTTCATTCAGGCTCAGGAAATCAACCGCCGCCATAAAATCCTCAGTATTAATATCAGGAGATGCCATGTATCTCGGCTCGCCGCCACTCTCTCCGGTATATGAAGGATCAAAGGCAATCGTCAAAAATCCCCTCTCCGCCATAGTCTGTGCATAAAGCCCGGAGCACTGCTCTTTTACTGCTCCAAATGGTCCTGATACAGCAAGTGCAGGAAATTTCCCTTCTGCATCCTTGGGTTCATACATATCTGCTGCAAGTGTTATGCCATAGCGGTTTATGAAGGTCACTTTACTGTGAAGGATCTTATCGCTCTTCTCAAATGTCTTATCCCACTGGGGTGTCAGGTTTAATTTTTCAGTATTCATCATCTCTTTATTCCCTGTTTGTGTTGTGTTTTCATCTGACATCCTCAGTATAATCCATGTACAATCTCTTTGCTAATGGTTATAATGAATATCATGATATTCATTTTGGGCATATCATTTTATTTAAGGGGATTCTTATGGAAATAAGGAATTTAAGATATTTTCTTGCCGTCGCAAGAGAAGAGAACATGTCACGAGCCGCAGAATTACTTCATGTCACACAGCCTACTCTTTCCAAGGCATTAAAAAGTCTTGAAGAAGAACTAGGAAAAAAGCTTTTCACCAGACATAGTTTTTCCATCAAACTCACAGATGAAGGAATGCTTCTACGTGACCGTGCTGAGGATCTTGTGTTAATGGCAGATAAAATCGAGCAGGAATTTGTCTCCTTGGATGATATCACAGGTGGAGACATATACTTTGGTCTGGCGGAATCCTATCAGATCTGTCATCTTGCCCGAGAGATTAAAAAGCTAAAAGACAGATATCCTTCCTTCACCTACCACATCACCAGCGGTGATACTGAGCAGGTAACAGAAAAGCTTGATAAGGGGTTACTGGATTTTGGCGTAATCTGCGAAACACCTAACAAAGATAAATATGACTATGTCACATTCCCTGATACTGACCGCTGGGGTGCTATTATCTTAAAGAGTCATCCCCTGGCAAAGAAAAAGAGCATAAAAGTAGCCGACCTTATAGGACAGCCACTCTTCTGCTCTGAACAAAGCTGGAATATCGAGATACCGGAATGGGCCGGGGAGAATTTTTCCAAGCTCCACCTGGAAGGTTCCTTCCGTCTTTCTTATAATGCATCAATGTTTGCCAAGGAAGGCCTGGGTATACTTCTGACCTTTGAGCATCTGATAGACTGCTCCGAAGAAAGCGACCTTGTATTCCGTCCACTTTCTCCCAAGCAGGAAACAACGCTATATCTGATCTGGAACAAGTACCAGACCTTCACACCTATTGCAGAAAAATTCCTGGCACAGGTAAGGGAGACGTTTTAAATTCGGAGTTATCCTTGCACATGTAACAGATAAAAATCATCCGCATATATTCGCTCTCCCTGCACATATGGGATCAGGTTTTCCTTATTCCACCGTTGCATTCTCGATGCAAACCACTCTTGCTTACTCCACTGTTCATAATGAATTCCGAGACAATCTAACAAGGTAAGTACAAAACAGGCATCTAACACATCGTAACGGATCGTACCGCCTGTATTCTGATATCCTTCTGCCATTTGTTGCCTACGCGCCAATGATCCGCCGATATTTCCAAACAGAACAGCAAGATCATACATCGGATGTCCCATACCGAAAAAAGAAAAATCAATAGGCACAAGCCCATTCGGTGTTTGCAAGATATTCGATGCAGACAGATCCCCATGGATCATCTGAAATTCATCCTGCACGTTTTCCAATACAGCTCCGGCATGATCACAGCACTTTTGCATGATCAAAGAATACTCGTTGCTTAACCCCAGATTTTCCAGTGCCTGAAATCTCCTTTTCGTGCATTCGCAATGTTGCTTTCCATAGGTTTTTACCGGTGATACCCGGAATCCCTTTGCCTTCTGATGCAAACGCGCAAGCATATCACCTATCTGATAGCAGATTGCATCATTCAACTCAAGCTTGTCTAACGATTCGCCATCCAACCATTTCGAAACCGTAACATATGTACCATTCTGTAACTTTGTAATGAGTTCACCATAACGGTTTTCAACAGCTTCGCGTATCTGCATGCTCTGTTTCTTTAAGTAGGCTTGAAAATCAAGTTCTGACTTATATATCTCGACACGATCAACACCGTCGTAAAAAAACTCTGCTGAAAACCCCTCTGTCGGCTCATGTATTTGCAGCAAATACTCGTTTCCCACGCGATAGGTCAGATTCTCATTGTGTCTCAGCAATTCTATTTCTGTCGCTGTTATATTGTAATGAGCTAACGCTTCTAAAGCTTTTTGTCTGTATTCTATCGTCATAAGTATTACCTTAAACCGAATACCCCAAGTTAATATCAAATGGAGAAATCAGCATTTTTTGCAAATCTTTATAGAATCTCTTGAAATACTTGAGTGATATGCAGCCTTCACATTTAAGCTGATTTGCGGTCATTTCCTCAATCTTAGCTTCGAATTGCTCGAGTTTATCGGGCTTTACCTGAAAGAGTTTCATCTCAATAAATGTCTTTTTCATTATGCATTCCTCTGATTATTTTTTCATTTATATTCCGATAGAACTAAGTCGCTGCGCGACGGCCTGCCAAGGCTGTGGCGCAGCGTTTCTTTTACTCAAAAAGCAGTAGATAGTGAAACTATGATGATGTATGTTTAAGTTACCACACAAAAACCGAACATTACCAAGACCACTACTACTGCCATGAAAAGCGTATCATTTATCATTACTTCATACAAGCACTTTCATTGTTAAGTTGAATTGCCCCAAGTTCGAGTTCCATACGCGTTCCCTCCTGGTCTAGTCAGACTAAACTACATTTCCGGTCTAGCCTGACTAGACCGGAAATATCAAGAAAAAAATTTATATTGAACAACTCGCCACCAAATCATAATGTTTTAACATGCATTTGGGGGCGAGTCATCCAGCACTCATCGAAATAGATCTTCTAACAGCACTTGGTTATCAACTATATCACTATAGCTATTTTCCTTGACTCCGTAGCTGGTAACAAATGTGCATCGAAGAGCTTTTTTAGTATTCATCTGTTTTTTAAACAAGCTTGTACGTTCCCTAATAGTATCTGAATACTTTCCAGTTATTGTGTATTCATCCTGAGCAAACTTCATCTCGCATAAATTCATAACCTTATCACTTCTGTCGATTATTAAATCAATCTGCCCGCCTTTCCATTTAGTCCCATCTGAATCAACAAACGCCTTCTCGCTCCAAGCGTACACATTGCTTAATATTCCAGATATTCCAAGCTTCATCTTTATCTGATCAATATGATGTAGACAAACCTGCTCGAACGCATACCCTGCCCATGCATTAACTTCTCCGGTTCCAGCAATATTCGTCCAATAGTTTTTATCCTGTCCATTACTTCTTTTAACAAATCTAAGATGAAACAAAGTGAACATATCTGTTAACTGGTAGATTTTGCCCTTCTCTTTTTTATTAGGGCAGTAATAAACTCTAATAAAGTCGCAGGAATTAAGGTTGTTTAAAATTGTAGTTAAATCTCCACCTTCAAGCTTGCATCCAGCAGAAATCTCTTCACGTGTTAGCCCAGATAATTTCTTAGATAGCAACGTTACAACTTTCTGATAGCTTACACTCTTTTTAAACAGCGAACGGAATAAGAAATCATACTCCTTTCGCAGTGGAGCATCACTGCCATAGAATAATCTGTCAACATTTACAGTAAATGGCAGTTCGTTATCAAGCATATCAAGGTAAAATGGAATGCCTCCGAAAATCATGTATGCATCAAGTACCTGTGCTTTGTTGTAATGCATCTTTTTTATCTTGTTCAGATATTGCTCAGTTTCTGCCAGTGTAAAAGGTGCCAAATAAACTGGGCGACTAACACGACCATATAGTCCCCCCTGATCACCAATCAGTTTATCTACCATCCATGTAGTAGCTGATCCACATACGTATAGTTTTAATAAAGCTTTTGCACTATCCCATGTATTCCAGAAATAAGAAAAGGCGCTCAAGAAATTACTATTTACAGTATCCATCCAAGGAAGTTCGTCCAAAAAAACCACAACTCTTTTCTTATTCAAAGACAATAAGTAGTCTTTCAAGTTGCTAAATGCTACAAACCAATCCTTGGGGATCTTACCGGTACTGTGAGACCACTTATCAATTTCGTTCTGGAATTGTTCACGTTGAACCTTGGCTGGAGTTTTGTGACTACCAACAAATTCAAAATCAAACTTCTTCCCCATGGTCTTTTTTATCAGATATGTCTTCCCAACTCTTCTTCGTCCATAAACAGCCACCATTTCTGATTTTGAAGAATTATAGTATTTTTCTATTATGTCGACTTCTTGTTCTCTGCCGATGAAATCCTTTTTATCCATGTGCAAACCTTTCTAAACATCCTTTTATGTAATTGTAACAGACCACATATTTTGAATCAACAACTTCCCCCCATAACACCAAATTTTAATAGAGTTATGGGGGGAAGTCAATTTTGAGGTTATGCAATTTTATGCAGCTCACGCTCAATTTGTGAAATTGTTAACGGTCGTTTTAAACTGGAATATATTTTCGGAGAGAACTAATTAGTCCTCATTTTGTTTGTTAATCTTCAAAGTTGATATTATTGCATAAACTATAACAATAATAAAAAATGGGATTTCCAGAAAGAACAACCTACTATTTTGCAACACAACGGCTAATCCGATAATAATAAAAATGATGCTCAGCAAATAAAAAACAACCGCAGATTGCCTGTAATATGGTTTCTTATTCATTGTCTCTCGCTGTGTTTTTGATGCATATATATACGCATTATTAAACAAGTGTCCGCGTTCACCAAAATGAAATATCGCTAAAAATATTAATGCTATGGCAATCATGAAAACAATTATTGATACTATTAATTCACCTGTGCTCATTTTTAGTCTCCTTTACATATACCATTTTATCCTGAAATATAATCCTGTCTGCGTCCCCCATAATCGCTTATCTCTTCATTTCAAAAAACAAATTAAACATAAGCGGTTGGTATATCTTACTTGTCATCCATGTCTTCTTAAAATCAGATATAGAGATTTTGCGATTATATGGCGTATTTTCGCTATTCACGTGCTCTTCCATCGAATCCACTGTATAGATGTATTCCTCATCAAATCCCACTACTGTTATGTAGTGAAGCCATCTTGAGCCAACGCCTGTCCTGGTAAGAACCACAACCGGAACACCTTTTGATACTAAATCCTTTAGCGCCTCAACATTCCCTATCCGAAGCAATACTCTCACATTATATTTTAGGCACAAAAGAACTATGCCCATTCCCGAAACGCTGCCTCTCAAAAGTTTGAAAGGAATCTGCTTATACGCAGAAAGTCCGTCTATGTCGATTCCAAGATGCCTGAAAACAAATGCTGTTGAATAGCCGCTACATTCACTCCCCTGCTGATACTCCAATCTGTTTGCAGCATCAATTAGGTATTCCTTATACTTACACTTTCTGACTATTTTGAGGATTGGAAGTCCAAATAAAATAATATCTGCAACTGTTACCCACACAAACAGCCAAATGATTTCTCTCAGGATTTTATATATTATGATCATTCTACCAAGCCACCAATTTGTTGTCGTAAATAAAACTGGAATATATTGTTTCCTTTAATGCCCTTCAATGTTGTCTGGGAAAGGTGCATCACCATATATAGTCATAGTATAACTCCCATCCTTCTTTTCCAACGCATAATACTCATATTGTGCCTCAAATATGCTGTTCACCTCATCCTCAGGCAAATTTGAATTAAATGTGACCTTGGATTCACATTCAACATAGTTACTTGTTCCGGAAGTGTTGCCATAAATCCAACTACCTCTATTACTACAAAAAGAGCTAAAAGTAGGACAGGAATCGATACTGTCGTAATTCCTATTCCTACAAAAACCTTACTAAATACCTTTTTCATACTTTCTCCATAAAATGGAATTTAATGAAATGAGCCACTAACTCCGTCCCCAACCTTAGTACACTTATACTTATCACAGAGAATGCCGTTTGATGTCCGTACAATTTCCTAGCTCATCAAAACTAAACTCCACAATCCATGGCATCAGAAATCTAATATTCTCAAAATCATCATAGCCAAAAGATTTATCATAATAATTTATAATGGTACTTAATGCTGTGCCATGACTTCCAACTACTATATTTTTTCCTGGATACTTCTTCAGAACATTATCAAGGGCTGCTATATTTCTATCTTGAACTTCCCTAAGACATTCGCCATCTGATAACTTGAAAGAGTAATTGCTCCATTGCTTTTTGGAAAAAGAGGCAAAGTCTTCTATCCAACCACTATCTACCTTTCTTTCTCTAAAGTCCTCAACTATCTCAACAGGCAGTCCATTTTTATCTGCAAAATCTTGGACAGTATCAACAGCCCTCTTAAATGGGCTTGAAATAACTATATCTATATTTTTATCAGCCAAAAAAGCAGTAACCTTTTTCCTATCTTCCATTCCACGAGGACTCAACTCACGAATTCTGTCATCATGATTATCATAATTAGGTTCTGCATGCCTTACAAAGAATACTTTTGTCATACTCACCTCTTCATTAAAACTTCTTCAATGGTAAGCTTTACTGCAATTTTATATCTCTACCTCAAAAGGTGATTCGTTATCAAAAATATCACTGTAGAAGCCAAACCAGCTAAGCCCCTCCACAAGGCACTTCACATTGTAGCTTTCTTCCTCATCGAAAACGAATTCTTCGCCGGAAGCCTTCTTTACCTCAAAGACATCAATGATATTTTCCATCAATACTGCATTGACCATCATTTCCAAATGCTCAAGTTCTTCATCGGTTATGGTACACTCAGTCCGGTATCCATTAATGACTGTCTGCATATATTTTTCCATATATGCCCGTCTTTCATCTGCGTCTTCATTCCAGGCAATCCACCCAAGACCATGGGACCATAAATTGGCAATATCATATAAATACCAGCAAGTACGGCAGTTATCAAAATCAAATACATTGATTTTTCCTGTATCATACTCAATGTTATAGTTTCCATCACTATAGTCAAAGTGAACCATTCCATAGTTTTCGGAGTTCCGCGGAAGTCTGCGCAGTTCCTCCAGAAATTCATGCAGTCTGTCTTTAACCCGACGCCCCATCTTCATATGTAAACAAAAGAAATCATCCGGGATAAGGCTCTCGAAATAGTCTTCATTGTACTTCTCGAAGAAATCAAAACGCTTATGAATCGAGCTGTAGTTCTTTGAAAGAGCATGTATTTTCCCTAAAACCTTGCCAGTAAGATAGAAGTACTCATCTATCGGAACTCCATCAATATACCGGTAAGCATGATCGGCTATCTGATCACCTTTTGCAGCCTCAAACATGGTCACTGCCATCCCATCGATAATTTCAATACGGTTACCTTTCCCTGAGGGAATTGATTCTGCCACGCTGGCTCCACCTTCAGAAAGATAATGTACATACTCGATTTCCGCCTCATAATCCTTAATGCTTCTATCTGAAAGGGAAGACACTCTGAGGACCGAATCATTTCCAATCATAAATACCAGATTCCTTCCGCCTTCATGCCCTGGGACTTCCTTGGCAGAGGCAGTATCGAATCCGTAAAGCTGTGCCGCTTTGATTAAAAGATCTTTTTTCATCATATGACTTTTTTAATCCTTTTCTTCTTGGTTGATTATCCTGAAAGATATTTACACATACTTCTTCATTATCGATACCCATTGTTTCATAACCAGTTTTGTGGGGGTAATCTTAGAGTAAACTGAAATATTTTTTTTTACACCGAATACCCCAAATTAATATCAAACGGGGCAATCAGTAATTTTTGCAACGCTTTATTGTAATTATCGAAAAAACTTTTTATGGCCTTGCCATAGTTTTCTTTAGTATCAAATTTTCTTATCTTCAAAAACGAAAATTTATATGTTACTGTACAAAATCTCCAATCTTTCCAAGCGTTTTACCAATGCTATGATACTTTCCAGAATAGATGACTGGATCCAGTACCGTAAGATCAATGTCAAATATATCTTCACATTCAAGTCTTTCATCCATCTGTATATTGCGGATATGACAAAAGAAAGTAGTTGAATCTCCAGTCTCGACAGTTCTTGCAACCTCACATTCATACACCCATCGGCTTTCATTCAATACAGGAACATCCAACACCTCTCCCCTCACAACCTCATAGGAAATATCATTTTTAGCGCCATCTTTGGCATGTTTAGAACCAAAATAATCCATAAGCGACAGCATATCTATGCTGACAAGGTTTGCACTAAAAACTCCGGTTCTTAGAACGTTTTTCTTAGTCATCTTAGTTCCTGCCATACTTATAACAAATAAATATTGGTCGCCATCTTCATGAGTTGCACTTGCCCAGGTGATAGGAGCAAAGTTTTCAGAACCATCCTCGTTATTCGTGCCAATAATAAAAGAAGGCTGAACACACATAGAATATTTAGGATCAACAGATCGTCTTTTTGCCATTTTTTCTCCTTAGATAGTAATTTTATACTGGAATATATCTTCACAGTAGTTCCCTTTTTCCGTTCAATCCTCTGAGTCTTATCTCTTCCAACTGCTCCGCCGATAGAGTTCCTGCCTTGTAAAGCTTGAGATATTCATTCTCTATAGAGCTATTGAAAATCAGAAGATCATCGGTATT
>NZ_ATVV01000030.1:0-47217 GCF_000420905.1 Butyrivibrio sp. AD3002
CGGATTTCCTTGCGATGGATGAGATCCCTGTGTATAAAAAGGGCAGGAAGTCTGACTATGTTTTTTCGGGAAAAAGGATAAAGCGTGGACTCTACAGGCACTACGATGGGACAATAACAAATGCAGATATAAACGGAGCTGCAAATATCTTAAGAAAAGTATTCCCAAAGGTAACCCAATGGGATAGAGGCATAGTGGACATGCCCTGTTCTTTGGGATGCATTAAGCATCCCAAAGGTTCATGCCGCTCTGCGGCATAACAGAAACCTCTTCCGACGCAGAGTCGGTGGTGGTAGTTCATCCGGAGATGTTCGATAATACAAAGGCTCATTTGATGGTGTTAGCAGATGGAATCACTCTCGTTATAAATGCTATGGACAAAGAAACGTTCATTAGAAGGTTTAACAGAGAAAATGAGTATGAAAATGTATGGATAGGGGATACTTATCAAAAGATTCTGGATAAAGATAATATTTTGCCTGCCATAGAACGCCTTAAGGAAACTAAGACTATATTCCAAGGCATTCCCACGGAAGATGAATTCGTAAATACCTGCAATGAGTTCTGGTGGGTAATGAAGACATTTGCAGAATACACTCTGCGAAAAGAGAAGGTGAAGAGATGCATTTTACTGATGCGAAAGGCATTTTATCCGGAAAAAATGGATACTTTGGGATGAATATATACCGTGGATGTACCCACGGTTGTATTTATTGTGACAGCAGGAGTAAATGCTATCAGTTCACACATCCTTTTGAGGATATTGAGGTAAAGCAGAATGCACCCGAGCTCCTTGAACAGGCACTAAGGTCAAAAAGAAAAAAGTGCATGATTGGGACAGGGGCGATGTCGGATCCTTATATGCATTGTGAGAAGGAACTTTTGCTGACGAGGCGATGCCTTGAAATAATTTTGGAGAATGGTTTTGGGGCAGCAGTTCAGACAAAATCAGATTTAATACTTCGGGATATTGACCTTCTTTCAGAAATAAATCGCAGTGCAAAATGTGTAGTCCAAATTACACTTACAACCTATGATGATGAGTTGTGTAAAATTCTTGAGCCAAATGTCTGCAACACAAAACGTCGTATAGAGGTCTTGGAAATGATGCGTGAACGAGGCATTCCTACAGTTGTATGGCTGACACCAATACTTCCGTTTATCAATGATACAAAAGAAAACATAGAAGCTATTCTGAATGAATGTGTTAGGACAGGAGTAAAGGGCATCATCGATTTTGGAATGGGTCTTACTCTCAGGGAAGGCGACAGGGAGTACTATTATGCTGCGCTTGATAAGAATTTTCCCGGGATAAAAGAGAAATACATAAAGCGATATGGTAATGCATATGAACTTCCAAGTCCTAATTCAAAAGAGTTGAAAGCGCTGTTTCGGAATATTTGTAAGGAAAATAATATCCTTTCAACACCAAAAGAGTGTTTTGAATTTATACAGGAGATGCCGGATAAGTATAAGCAGATGAGCCTGTTTGATTTGTAACCGGAGAAAAATAATGATAAATATTAGTGATGAGACTATCCTTGAAATAGTTCAGTGTCATTGGGATTTGGATAATCCTGAAATAGGAGAGAGGTTCAATGAAGAATCTGCAAGGCTGATGTTTAAAATCAAAACAGAGACTCAGGATTATCTACTGAAAGGCTTACCTGACTCAGTACCTGAGAGTACGATAAAGAGTAATACTTCAGCGCACCTATATCTGGGCAATGAAAATGGTATGGCGCCAGGAATTTTTGCCGCAAAGGATGGAAATTATTATATTAAAGATCATGGGAATTGGTAGCAGGTACTTAGATTTGGGCTGGCCATTTATAATGCAGTTTGTGGATTTCAACTACGATACAGAAGAGATGACTTACAGATTTGATCTGGCGAGGAGTTTTTTGAGAGGGTATTTTGGCACGGAAGAAATATCAAGAGAAGAGTTTGAGCTGATATTTAAAGGTGCTGAGCAGATGCATATTTCATATATGCAGGTTTATGGACCTTATGCGGTCGATTCATTATGGAAGATTTTGAAGTTCGGCATAGAACAGAAAAATAAATTATGGGAAATTATAAAAAGGGGTGAAGAATTTGGAAGAGTATAGCTTACAACACAAGAAAGCCTGGGAGTTTGATGCATATGATTTCTGGGTAAGAAATGCGGGGACACCGGAAGAGAGAGCAGCTAAGGATAAGGAAAATCCCGGAAAGATGCTTAAACATTATGCAAACTATTTTGATACATATGAAGGTATAAAGGTTGCCAATATATGTGGATCATGCGGAAAAAAAGCAGTTCCACTTGCACTTTTGGGAGCGGAGGTGACAGTATTCGATATCTCTGAAGCCAATAAGAAATATGCAGTCGAGACTGCCAAGGCAGCAGGCACCACAATTGGATATGAAGTCTGCGACATCATGGAAATTGACATGAGCAAATATGAAGGCTTCTTTGATGTGGTATTTATGGAAGGCGGAATCCTTCACTATTTTCATGACATTGATGCTTTTATGAAGGTTATGCATGACTTGCTAAAGCCAAGTGGGAAGATGATCTGCAGCGATTTTCATCCTTTTACCAAAATCACTGATGCGCTTGGATTACAGCAGCCTACCATGAGCTATTTTTCTACAGATATTTTTGAGGGTGAGATGGCACATGCCAGATTTTATGAAGAAGAAATCCGTAAGCAGATTCCCAAATGTCAGTATCGAAAGTACACAATTAGTGAGATCATCAACTCCATAATAGGAAATGGCTTTACTTTGGAAAGATTTGATGAACACCCGTCCTGGGAGAATGATATGCTTCCCGGCGAGTTCACAGCTATCGCAATAAAAAATGAGTAAATTAGGTATAGTTCTGTTATAACGGTTCTCTCTATTTGATTACAGGACAGACGCTGATATCATCATAATTGTAAAAGCGCTGATACAAAAGACAAAGTAAACATTACATAAGACAAATAGATGAGGACAAAAACATGAACAGAGATATTTTTATAAGAAACCTTACTAAGGAAAAAATAGAGATGAGCCCTAAGGGCAGAAGCGCAAGTGAACTTTCTCCTGAAGAATTTGAGAAGAGTTATGAAAACTTTTTTGACATGATCTTTGAGATTGCAGCTACCGATGTATCTTCTGTAGAAGGCTACGGAGAGTTTGATGAGAACAACAGAGCTCCATTTGAGAGTCTTGAAGCTTTCATCCGTGATGATATGCTCGGTGATCCTGAGGAAGGTTATTGGAAGAACTGGAAGGAAATGTTCGGAACCACCTTCCTTGAGGAAGATTATTACAACGAGATTGCATCAAAAGCTCTTAAGTATGCGCCGTTTTGCGAAGGTCAGAGATTTCTTGCCAACAACAACACATTCTTCTGTAATATGATCGTTGGAGAAGACGGAAAGACCTACTGCGCTGACTGGGGAAGAGCCGGAATAATGGATTATCTGATGGATTTTGTAATCCTTGATCTCAATAAGCCATATCTTCTGGTTCCGGAAAAGCTCTATGAATATGCAAAGAAAAAGAATATTAAAATTGAGAATTTCAAAGAGCGTTTCTTGTGCATGGCTTATTACAAAGGAATTGTTACACTCAGATGGCATGCTTCAATAGATGACCTTGAATCCTGCAATTCAATCGTAAAATCCATAAATGCTCTTGAAGAAAGAATGAATAAGCTTGTATGAAATACGAAAATGCCAAAAACATTTTGCCTGAAAAACTATTAGAGGAAGTTCAAAAGTATGCGGGCGGGAAAGTGATATATATTCCTAAGAAAGAATCCGCTAAGGGATGGGGCGAAGCATCCGGCTATAGAGAAAGACTCAATAAGCGAAATGCCATGATCTGCAATCGCTACTCTGCGGGACAATCTATCATGGAAATAGCAGAAGAATTCTATCTTTCACCTGAAACCATCAAAAAGCTGGTATACGGAAAGAAAGTGAATCTTCCGATGTTTTCGCCCACCATCACCTCAGCAGAGAATTACGCATCACAGGGACTTGGAGAAGAATGGGTGCGTATGTATCTGAGCTCAATGGATAAAGATGCTCCTGACTACTCAGAGTATTTTATGTCTGAGCTTGTCAGAATTCCTCTAAGGCTCATTGGCACAGAAAATGATGAGCAGATATATTCAAGAGCAGAGGACTTTTCTGATCTTCCGCTCATAGTATTATATGAAAATCATGTTTTTTCTGTGCCATATCAGCAAGACTATCTGAATTGTTTGAAGCAGGCAAGACGAAATTCTCATTACGCCTTCGTTTTTGCAAGAAATGAAGAATACAGTTTTTTCTGGAATAACTTTGGGAAGAATTTCCGAAGATAGTAAATGAAAATTGCACCGTTGCATGAATTGAGCAGTTTTTTCTATTTGTTTAATATGTGCTATACTTTTTATAGTTGCAACAAAAACGCAATACAGTTTTTAATGAGGGTTTTAGTATGAAGAAAAAGGTTGTTACTATATTATTGACGTTATCTATGGTCTTATCAGGATGCGCGGGTAGCACCACTCCGGGAAATAGTGTGAGTGACCAGACTGATCTTGGTGATAAAGCAAAGAACTCAGAAAGTACAACAGAGGCTGCTGTTGATGAAAAAACTGAGAGCAGCGACGATGATGCTTCTGTGAAAAATGAGGAGCCGGAAGAAACAACTGATGAAACCACAGATTCGCAGGAAGATGAAGGCAGATCTGATTATGATGTCATCAATTTGTCTCTGCTTGGAGACAAGGAAGAAATCTATTACGACGAGAAGCTTGTTCCGTCCATCCCTGCATATTCCGTGGCAGAAGATTTTTCAAATGTAGAATATCATAAACGCTTTGCTGGACTCTTTGAGACTGAGTATGAGGACGAATACAATAATGTAACGGATTTCAGAAACATGCTGATAAAGAATTCTTTTGCTGTGACAGAAAGCAATGAAGATGAATTCTTTGATGTTTATGAAGATAATCGTTACGACTATTTCCCAAGCTTTGTAACAGTGGATTCACTGATGCATACTTATCACCTGTATTTTGCATTCCTTATGAAAAATACGGAAAAGAAGTTTTTGTCGGATAAGCTAATGAGCCTTACTGACAATATGCTTGAAATTACTCAAAAACAATATGAAGAATTAAAGGGAACAGACTGGGAAAAAGCAGCATTTAATAATCTCGCCTTTTTCTATATAGGATCCCTTCTTCAGGGTGGGAATAATAAAGCTCCGATAAATGATAAGAATTTTGAAGACCTTGTAAGCGCTGAGTATGACAAAATCATGTCGGCTGACGGCATTAGTGTATGCGGACTCACTGAACTTAACGAGGATTATTCTCAGTACAAGGTAAGGGGTTACTACGAAGGAGATGAAATTCTGGAGAAATACTTCAGAGCCATGATGTGGTATGGACGTATTCCGTTTGAGCTTGAATCCGAAGAGAGAGTTAAGAGCGCAGTACTCATGACTATGGCGATAGATGAAAAGCCTGAGGAATGGGCTGATATCTACAGTGTAACAAGCTTCTTTGCAGGAGCTTCCGATGATCCGGGATATAACGTTTTTGCTGATCTTGTAAAGACCTGCTATGGAAAAATGCCGGCAGCAGCAGATTTATCTTCCGATAGTTCATCATTGGATAAAGTCGTAAAGGCAGCAGAGAAACTGGATCCTCCGCAGATTAATTCGGTTCCCGTTTACGAAGATGAAGAGGTTGTTATACCTTCCTTCAGATTTATGGGACAGAGATTTACCATAGATGCTTCAATAATGCAGCGCCTTGTATATCGAAATGTCCAGGAAAACAGTAACGGAGATAACAGATATCTTCCGGATACGCTTGATACGGCAGCAGTCCTTGGTTCTGATACTGCTTATTCAATTCTTGATGAGAATGGAGCAACGGATTATAAGAATTACACCGACAATCTCACTGTCCTTAAAGGTTTCTTTAGTGGTGACAACAATGAGCTCTGGAACGCAAGCCTTTATTCCGGATGGCTCAATACGCTGAGACCGTTGTTCGAGAAAAAGCCTGAAGGATATCCTTCATACATGCTGTCAGACGAATGGGAAAAGAAAGACCTGGAAACCTTCGCAGGTTCATATGCCGAGCTTAAGCACGATACCATTCTGTATGCCAAGCAGATAATGGCAGAGATGGGCGGCGGTGAGGATGATGAGGACATTCCGGACGACAGGGGCTATGTAGATCCTGAACCCGTTGTCTACAGCAGATTTTTATTCCTCTCAAACAAAACAAAAGAGGGACTGAAAAATATGGGAATGCTTGAGTCTTCCGCAGAAAAAGATCTTGATCTGCTTTCCGATATGGCTAAAAAGCTTCTTGATATTTCCGAAAAAGAGCTGAAAAATGAATCCCTTAGTGATGAGGACTACGAATTTATCAGATGCTACGGTGGTAACCTTGAGCATTTCTGGGTTGAAGTAAATAAAGATACGGTGGAGGGACTTGCATACAGTTACCAGGCACCATGTCCTATTGTTGCTGATATCGCAACTGATCCCAACGGATCGGTTCTCGAAGTAGGTACCGGCGGAGCTGATCGTATATATGTAGTATTTCCTATTGACGGCAAACTCCATGTTGGACGAGGCAGCGTATACAGCTTCTACCAATTTGAGGTACCGATATCAGAAAGAATGACAGACTCCGAGTGGAGAGGAAGACTTAACGGCGGATATCTGGATGATGATTGGAACTGGGTTGAAGCGGAATCCACACCTGACAAACCGCAGTGGACTATGAGTTATCGCGTGAAGAGATGAAAAAAATTTTGAGTTCAAAAAAATCAGTGTGGCTGCTGCTTGTAATAGCGGCAGCCATTTGCTGCATATATTGGGCGCTGCTCTTACCCTCGTGGGTTTCCTGGCAGGAAAAGGAATTTACGTCAGATGCCGGAATCGAATGTCACCTAAAAAGAAAAAAGGTTACACTGACTGACAGAGACGGAAATCTTTTATGGACAAACAAAAAGGAATTAAAGATTCAGGATGCCTTTATTACTGATATAGACAGAAACGGTGACGAGGAACTGATTCTTCTTTTATGGAAGAGAGGACGCTACGGAAATGAAAAACCCTTCTGGGTTACAGGGGATGAGATCAGTTATTCTCAGCATATTTTCATATATGATATCTCGGAAGACGGAGATATAGATTCCAAGTGGTTTGCATCGGATATAGGCAGACTTGTGACCAGAATGAAACTGCTTGAGAGAGATGAAGCGATAATCCTCACAGAAGACAGAAATAATGATAATACTCTATGGATATGGAGCTCGTTTGGCCTTAAGAACATCGATAATGAGGTGAAATTCGCGGCTTTCGGAGACAACATTATCCATAAGAGTCTTTATGAGTACGCGTATACCAATAAGCACGGCGATTTCAGCTTTCTCTATGAGCCTTTTATAAAGGAGATAGAATCTGCCGACATAGCTTCAATTCAAGCGGAGACCATACTGGTGGATAAGCCCTCCGCTGTTTCCGGATATCCGCAGTTTGGATCTCCGATAGAGGTTGGAGAAGCCATAAAAAATGCGGGCTTTGATATTGCGGTATGCGGGAATAATCATGCTCTTGATAAGGGAATTTACGGCATAGATGTAACGACTTCATTTTATAAAAATAATGACATAACCTGCATTGGAATACAGGGAAGCAGCGACAAGGCATACAGACCGTACGAAATAATAAGTAAAAACGGTATACGGATTGCTCTTTTCAGTTATACCTACGGAACAAACGGGATGGATATGTCCGAAAAGTATCCCTACGCTGTCCATTACATTCCGAAGACAGAAAAGGAAAAGGAACAGTGTGTAAACGATATACAAGATGCGAAAAAAGAAGCGGATTTTATCGTTGTCTATGCTCACTGGGGAGATGAATACACAAAAAGTATAAGTGATGACCAGAGAGAATTTGCCTATCTCCTGTGTGATGCGGGAGTAGATGTGGTAATAGGAACACATCCTCACGTACTTCAATACGTTCAGACACTTGAAAGAGAGGATGGCGGTGAGACGCTTGTGTACTATTCTCTTGGGAACTTCCGTGCAGATCAGAAGCAGGATGAAGCTACCAGACTTGGAGGAGAGGCATATTTTACTATAGAGCACACCTTTGACGGAATAAGGATAAAGGATTATGAGCTTAAAGAAATAGATGCCGTAGTACAGCGGAAATAGGCATTATTTGTGATATACTCATAATAGTAGTGATTATAGATTCTTGTGGGGGAGTCTTATGAACAAAAAAAAGAAAAAAGGATTTAAGTGGGTAATCGTTTTTCTTGTACTTTTGGTAACAACATTTACCGTGTCCATGGTGGCCTGCGGCCTTTTTAAGGAAAAACAGGAAAAAGCCGCACAGGAAGAGAGTGCTGAGGAGACAGAGGAAGCTTATATTGAAGAAACTTCATCTGATTCCTCGGAAAAAGTAGTTGGGATTCAAAATGAAAATAGCATAGATTTTAATCTTGATGCTCTTCCGGATACCGTTGAACCCGGCGGAATGTGCGTGTTTGAAGACGCCCTCTATGTAACGGACTCCTACTCAAAGTGTGTATGGAAGGTTACTGAGAGCGGAGCAGAAATATTTGCCGGTGCCGACAGTGAGAAAGATGCGTATGACAAACCGCAGGGAGGCTATAATGATGCAGATCCTGCGCAGGCTCTTTTTAAACTGCCCTGGGATGTGAGTGCTTATGGAGCCGGAATAGCTGTATCGGATACAGACAACGGAGTTATTCGTATAGTAAGCGCAGATAAAGTCGAAACTGTGCTGAATTCATCCGGTGATTCGGAGAGTTTTGAGTTCCCGACAGGCATGGCATCAGATGAGAACGGAAACCTCTTTGTTTCAGATACACATGCCAATAGTATCAAGGTGATAACATCAGGAGGAGACATCATAACTCTTCTTGATGATCTTAACTGTCCCATGGGACTTGGATATAATTCCGGATTTCTCTATATTGCTGAGACCGGGAATAACAGAATTTTAAGAGTTAACGTATCGGATGCTTCTTCAAAAAAATCCTCCGGGGATATAGAGGTTGTAGCCGGAAGTGGAACCGAGGGATTTACGGACGGGGATGCATTTGCAGCGACTTTTTCTTCACCCAAGGCTGTTGCGGTTGCAAATGACGGTACTGTTTTCGTTGCTGATACGGTAAACGGCGCAGTAAGAAGAATCAGTGATGGTCAGGTGACAACAGTGGAAGTAAAGGATGAAAAAATACCTGATGCAGAACTGGTATCTCCGGTGGGAATGTGCATGCAAGGGGGAAGATTATATATTGCCGACAGTTTTTGCAAAAAAATCTATGTAATAGAGTAAGCAAGAGGAAAGGTGGAAAAAAGGTATGGCGGATCAACCGATCAGGAGAAAGAAAAACATTGAAGAAGGGGGAACCGGAGTCTATAAGAGAGGTGACGGACTCGGAGGAGGACCCGTAGGATCATCTGACGGTTATTCGGGAAAAGGTGGCGGATCCGGAACAACAGGAGGAGGCGGATCTCAGAGAAGCGGAGGTGGCAGAAGTCCTCTTTCCATAATAATTATTCTGGCGATATTACTTCTTGGAGGCGGTGGCGGTATCGGAAGTCTCATGGGAGGATTTTCCGGAGGAAACGAGACTGCTTATACGAATACGCAGTCACAGACTAATTCTACCCCGCAGACAACAACTACTACCTCGGGAACACAGAATACAACGCAGCAAAATGACACTACATCTGCACAAAGTGGCAGTAACAGTGCCGGTAGCTCACAGATGGGTTCTCTTTTGGGAACACTTCTTGGCGGAGGCACGGGATATTACGGTCAGGCAAGCAGTCAGTGGAGTGAAACTCCCAATACAGGTAATCTGAACAAGGATGTCGCTGATGGCTCCAGAGATAAGAGAACTGTTTTAAAAGGCGACGGAACAGACATCACCACAATTATGGTGTATATGTGCGGAACAGATCTTGAGTCCAGAAGCGCTATGGCGACGAAGGATCTTCAGGAAATGATGGGCGCGGATCTTTCCGATAACATTAATATTATTGTTTATACGGGTGGTTGTAAGAACTGGCAGAACAACCTTATTTCCAGCAGAACCAATCAGATATATCAGGTTAAAAAGGGAGGACTTGCTCTTTTGCAGGATGGCCTTGGCGAGAAGCCTATGACAGATCCTGCTAATCTGACTTATTTTGTAAAATGGGCGAGCGAAAACTTTAAAGCTGACAGATATGATCTTATTTTCTGGGATCACGGCGGCGGCTCGGTCAGCGGTTACGGTTATGATGAAAAATTCGCACGAAACGGCTCAATGGATTTGTCTCAGATTAACAAGGCCCTTAAGGACAGCGGAATAACCTATGACTTTATCGGATTTGATGCCTGCCTTATGGCAACAGTTGAGACGGCTCTTGTTGCATCCAATTATGCGGATTACATGATTGCCTCAGAGGAGACAGAACCCGGTGTTGGCTGGTTTTACACACCCTGGTTAAATGAATACTCCAAAAATCCTTCAATGGAAACTCCTGATCTGGCTAAACTTATAATTGATTCTTACACTGATGAATGTGCAAAAACCTGCAGAGGCCAGAAGACGACACTTTCGCTGATTGACCTCGCCGAGCTTCAGAATACTGTGCCCGGAGAGTTAAAGGATTTTGCGACAGAAACGTCGGAAAAAATATCCAATAAGGAATATAAGCTTGTTTCAAATGCGAGATCCGAGGCCAGAGAATTTGCTGCTTCCTCAAGAATAGATCAGGTGGATCTCATTCATCTTGCAACAAACATGGGTACGGAAGAGTCAAAAGAGCTTGCCGAGGCACTTAAAGGGTGCGTAAAGTACAACAGAACCAGTCAGAGCATGACAAATGCTTATGGACTGTCGATTTATTTTCCTTATAAAAAGACTTCGAAGGTGGACAACATGGTCAACACCTACGAAGCCATCGGAATGGACAGCAGCTATGCTGATTGTATTCAGAAGGCAGCATCCATGGAGGTTGCCGGTCAGGTTGCAGCAGGCGGAACAACTTCTCCTGTAGGAAGCCTTTTCGGAGATGTAAGTGGGCAAGGACAGAGTGTTTCCAGCGCAGATGTGCTTATCCAATTATTCGGAGCCATGATGTCAGATGGTGTTTCAGGTGTATCGGGGCTTGATGCATCCAACTCCTCATTCTTTGGAAGAGGACTTGACGTTGAGACTATGGCTGAGTATGTCGCAGAGAATCACTTTGACTTAGACAATCTCATGTGGACTGAAAATGCAGATGGGGAATCGGTAATCCAGATGTCCGCGGAGCAGTGGGAGCTTGTTTCAGACCTTGATGTAAATATGTTCTATGACGATGGCACAGGATATATTGATCTCGGACTTGATAATTCCTACGACATTGATGCAGACGGAAATCCCGTAGCTCCTCCAGACAGAACCTGGATTTCCATAGATGGTCATCCGGTTGCATACTATCGTCTGGATACCCAGGGGGATTCAGACAACTACGCTATAACAGGAAGGGTTCCCTGTGAGGTAAACGGAGTAAGGGCAAATCTTATTCTTGTATTTGATTCTGAAAACGAGGATGGCTATGTTGCAGGTGTAAATTATGACTATGTCGAAGGAGAGACTGAGACTGTAGCAAAGAACCTCACTGAACTTGTAAAAGGCGATACAATAGATTTCCTTTGTGACTTTTATGATTATGATCAGGTATTCCAGGATAAATATCATCTTGGAGAGACCCTGACTATTGAAGGTGATATGAAGGATTTGCACATTGCAAACACTTCCGTGGGAGATGGAAAAGTTCTCGTAACCTTCAAATTCACTGATATGTATGGTCAGGAACACTGGACACCTGCCAAAGAGTATTAATGCTGATGAGGATTTAGGTAAAGAATGGGTAATTACATTGTCTTCGACCTTGAGTGGAATCAGGGGAAAACAGTAAAAGAGCGAAACGGCAAATCCCTGCCCTTTGAGATTATTGAGATCGGTGCGGTTCGTATCGATGAAAATATGAACAGGACAGGTGAATTCAGCAGACTCATAAGACCGCAGGTATATAAAAAGATGCATAAGATAACAGAAGATCTTATCCATATATCAATGGAGGATCTTCAGAAGGGTGATGATTTCGTTACTGTTATTACCGAATTCCTGGAGTGGTGCGGTGAGGAACCGACATTTTGCACCTGGGGACCTCTTGATCTTACTGAGCTTCAGCGCAATATGGATTTTTACGACCTCCCGCTGCTTTCAGACAGGCCGCTTCCATTCTATGATGTTCAGAAGCTTTTCAGCATTCAGTATGAAGACGGAAAAATGCGAAGGTCGCTGGAGCATGCTACAGACAGCCTCGGAATGGAAAAAGATGGAGCATTTCACAGAGCACTGTCAGATGCGGATTATACAGCCAGAATATTCTGTGAGCTGAGCCGAAAGGTCTTTTATAACTACTCATTTGATAATTATGTGACTCCCAAGACCAAAGATCAGGAAGTTCATATAATCTTCGAGCATTATGCCAAATATATATCAAGAGAATTCAGGACGAGGGAAGAACTGTTATCGGATCCCGAAGTAATGGGGACAAAGTGCTATCTATGTAACAAGCCCATAAAGCGTAAGGTGAAATGGTTTTCCAATAACGGAAAACACTTTTACAGCGTATCGCTTTGCAAAGAGCATGGATATATGAGAGCTAAAGTCCGTGTTAAAAAGGCGGAAAGCCAGAAGTATTATGCGGTTAAGACTCTTAAATTTATTACAGATAAAGAAATGCTGGAAATGAAGGCAAAATCCGAAAAGAAAAGCTTCAACAGGCTTTCGGACCATAAGAAAAACTCATAATTTCGGACCGCTTCTTTTCCTTGCTTCACGTTTTCTTCTGTTAAGTCTTTTACGATCTTCTCTGCTTCCACCAAAGCTATAAGTGCTGATTAGTGAAGATATATAGATAAGAAGAATTAATGAAAAGCCGGCAAAGGCAAAATATGTAATGATCTGTTTCATGTTTAAATATATGGTTTTAATGTCTCTGTCTTCAGAAGCTGCCTGAGAGGATGATGCCTGAGAGACGAGAATATGTCCGGAACCTATAGGTACATCGTTAAATGAGTAATTAATGGTGGCTATCACATTTGATGAACCATCTTCATTATCATAGGATACTGTTGATGTGGCATCCGAGAGTGAGGAATTAACAGGAAGGATCACATAATCCGATTTTCCAAACTCAAGAACAGAAGTGGGGTCTTTGAAAATATCGTTTCCGGATGAGAAAAAGGCGTTATCCCTCGGGATATATCCGCTTTCTTCACTTTTAATATTTACTGTTATAAAATTGTTGAAACCATAGTCAAATAAAGTTACCGTATCCGTAAACTGTGAGGGAGATTCCTCCATAAAAACGACACAGACAAGCTTCATGCCACCGCGCTCTGCACAGGTGACAAGAGTTTCTCTTGCCAGATCGGTATAACCGGTTTTGCCGCCGATGATGCCAGGATAAGACATTTCACCGGATATCAGTTTATGTTTATTATTAAGATAAAAATCATCGGGTTGTCCGGCGCTTGGCTCAAAGTGATATCTTGGCGTATTACCGACTCTGCAGAGGAGCTCATTTGAGAAAAACTCAGAGGAGATTAAAGCAAGATCATATGCGCTTGTATAGTGATCGGAAGCCTGAAGACCGTTAGTATTTGAGAAGTGAGTATTTGTGCATCCCAATGAAGCGGCTTTTTCATTCATAAGATCGATGAAGCCGTCAATGGATCCGCTTACATGCTCCGCAACGGCATTTGCAACTTCGTTTGCACTACCAACCATGATTCCGTAAAGGCATTCTTCAAGTGACAGATATTCACCTGCATCCATGCCGATTTTTGAACCGTCGGCGGGGACGGAGTGTATAGCTTCATAGGAAAAATCAACTCTGTCATTAAGTCCTGCATTTTCAACCGCAAGAAGACAAGTCATTATCTTTGTGGTGCTTGCAGGGTAGAGCTCTTCATGAATGTTCTTTGCATAAAGAATTGTCCCGGTGTTGGCATCCATCAGAATTGCAGCCTCTGCACCTATTTGCGGACCAGCAGGCCATCCCGGAGTGTCATTACTTTGTATGGGCAACTCTTTTCGTGCATTCTGCGCAGCCTCAAGGTCTGTCTCCGCATGGCAAAAAGACCCGGTCTGAGTAAGCAGAACAGATATAAGAACCATGGAAATGATTATATTAAGTTTATTTATAAAACCTTTGTAATTCATAAAACTCCTTGTAGCGACAGTCTGCTAATCTATGATACACTAAAAGTGGATAAAACCAAAGATGAAGCTGCAAAAACTTTTCAATATGTAGCATTTGGTATTATAATTATTATATTGAAAGGTAGAATTTAATTTATGCGGCTTAGAAATGTAGCAGGATCCAGAGAAAGGATTGCAGAGAGCCCCTTCACAATAGATAATCCGGAGGAGCATAAGGGAAAATGGAAGGAAGTGTTCGGAAACGATAATCCCGTAAGGATAGAAGTCGGAACGGGAAAGGGACGCTTCATAATGGATATGGCAGCAGCCAATCCTGATATAAATTATGTAGGAATAGAAAAATATTCCAGTGTACTTTTAAGAGCAGTACAAAAGCAGACTGAACTTGAGCTTACCAATGTTAGATTCATAAGAATGGAAGCTGAGATCATTAATGAGGTATTTGAGGAAGGTGAGGTAGACAGAATTTATCTCAACTTCTCGGATCCCTGGCCCAAGGAGAGACATGCTCAGAGACGATTGACCTCCAGCACTTTCCTGCGGCGTTATGACCGCATTCTTAAAAAAGACGGACAATTGGAATTCAAAACAGACAACAGAGACCTTTTTGATTTTTCTTTGATGGAACTGAACACGGCCGGCTGGCATGCCGAAGCTGTGACCTATGATCTTCATAATGATGCCGTAATGAACGACGGCAATATAATGACAGAATATGAGGAGAAGTTTTCCGCTAAAGGGAATCCGATCTTCAAATATATTATTAAGCGCTAGGGTTGTTACATTAATTTACGCAAAGCGATACCACAATATCGCGGAAAGAGGTGGACGATGGCTGAGTACACATTTACAACAGACAACTTTGAGGAAGAAGTTCTCAACAGTAAGCTTCCGGTTCTTATCGACTTTATGGCTGACTGGTGTGGCCCGTGCAAGATGATGGCACCCATGATCGATGAGTTTGCTAAAGAATATGACGGAGAGCTCAAGGTTGGAAAGATAAACGTGGATGAGCAGCCTGAGATTGCTCAGAAATATGGCGTTATGTCTATCCCGATGTTTGCATTTATTAAGGACGGAGAACTTGTGGATCAGGCGGTTGGAGCTCAGAGTAAAGCTAAGCTTCAGAGTATGATTGATAAGGTTGTATCATAATCAAATTTTTGCTTATAACAAATATGTGCTATTATAGTTTCGGGTAGGCGATGCCTACCCGATTTATATTTTCATTTATAGGGGGAGATGTTGACCAAGGGATTTCCCAAGGAGAAGTCATGGCGGACAATATCAGAAATTTTAACGATTACAGAAGAAAAAACAGAAACGATGAATACTTTACAGAGGAGATAAATATAGAGATCCAGGATCCGCTGGATTTCCTTTCAGCTGATGAGAGGGAGGAGTACTACAGATCAAGACAGGCGGAAATGGATAGAGAAAGGGAGAGTCTTGCTGAGGACTCACCTGAATTTTATCTTGATGATGAGGACCTTGAACCTGTAAGTGTTGAACCCGAGAGTCCAAAAGAAAAGCCCGGATATATCAGAAAAAGGGCAAGAGAGCTGGAACGGGAAGAGCAGGTACGAGAAGAGAGAGTAAAAAAAGAAAAAGTCAAAAAAGAAAAGGTGCCAAAAGAGAAAATATATAAAGAAAAAGTGCGAAAAGAGAAGGTGCACCGGGAAAAGGTACGTAAAGATTATCGTGAAGAGGACGATAATGAGGGCGGAGTTGATCCGCTTATTATTGTAAGAATCTCTTCGATAGTTACAGGACTGATTATACTTGCTCTTATTGGAATGATATTTAAGGCTAAGGTTTATGATAAATATTTAAGACCCGATCCTGATGAAGAGCAGACTGAGGTTCAGGTAGGTGAACTCGCGGGATACACAAAGACAGGTGATAAGATAGTTACGACGGCAGACCTTAATCTGCGCAACACTCCCAGCACAGCCAGCGATGATTTTATCGTTGTTCAGGTGCCGGAAGGAACTACACTCGACAGAGTCGCTGTTAGTGATGACGGAGAATGGGCGCAGGTAAGCTATGATAATCAGCTCCTTTTTTGTGTCATGAAATACGCGACAGTTCAGGAATAGAAGGCGTGAAGCCAACCGTAGAACGGATCCAGTGCTTCACCTATATCCTCATAACTGTCACAAAGATTTTCGATTTTCTCTGTGATAGCCCCGGCCGAGACTTTTTCATTAAGAGCAAGTGACAGGCGGGCAGCTGTTTCGGATTCAAGAGGTCTTATGTCCATGTGAATAAGGATATCCTCATAAAGCCCCTCAACACTGGCGAACAGATGAGGATATTTTTTATGAATATAAGAGAGCTCATCCAGCAAGGTTTCCCTTCGCTGAAGAAGAAACAGAGTATATACGGGTTCCACTATTTCTGAAGGTTCAATCTCTTCTCTGTCGGAGCCATCGCCGTAATCGGCTTTTGATGCGTAATACTCGCAAACCTCCTGGATAAAAGGGCTTACATGCGGATCATCATATAATTTTTGAAGTTCAAATGTGTAGGATTCATTCATAATTAATAATGATACAACAACGAGGAATGATATGCGAATAGGAATTTTTGATTCCGGTGTCGGAGGCCTTTCTGTATTGAATGAGGCTTATCACAGATTTCCGGATCAGGAATACATATTTTATGCCGACACAAGGCATGTACCATATGGAACAAAGTCTGAGGAAGAGATAAAAGGCTATGTTGATGAGATTGTAAGATTTCTCATCAGCAAAGATGTCGATGCCATAGTGATTGCCTGCAACACAGCTACCAGTGTGGGTGCATCCATGGTAAGGGAAAAGTACAAGCTTCCAATTCTTGGAATGGAGCCTGCAGTGAAGCCGGCTGTTGAGGAGTGTCGTGACGACAGTAAAAGAATTCTTGTGATGGCTACTCCCGTTACCATAAGAGAGAAAAAGCTTGAGAGACTTCTTTCAAGAGTGGATTTGCAGCACAAGGCTGATTTACTTGAGATGCCGGGGCTTGTGAAATATGCGGAGAGAGAAGAATTCGACACGGAAGAGGTAAGGGATTATATCAGTAACCGCTTTTTGTCAGTTAATGCTTCCTATGAAAAGTACAGTGCGCTGGTTCTTGGATGCACACATTTTAATTATTTTAAACCTCTTTACAGAGAACTGCTGGGGGACAGCATTCATCTGATAGACGGAAACCACGGGACAATTAATCATTTGGGTGATGTTATGGGGCTAGAAGTTAAAAATGATGAAGATAAAGAGATCATTTTTAATGAACCACAAGATATTGTGGTTGGCTTCAACACCACATACTATGAGTCGGGAGACGAAATTACGGATAACGATAGATTGTCAAAATACCTTAGAATGCTGAACAGGCTTGAATTTGTAAGGAAGTTTTGATAACGGAAAATTGTTACTTGATTTATACTATATAATGTATTATAGTTTAATTGTAGCCACAAGATATAGTTTCGGGTGGCTACTATTTATCTAAAAATATAGGTATTTCCATATAAATGTACTTAAATAGGGGGTTCGCCAGTGAAGATTATTAAGAGAAGCGGTAAAGAGGTTACTTTTGATGGCGCCAAGATTTTGGCTGCTATTGAGAAAGCAAATAAGGAAGTAACTCCCGATCAGAGCTTGTCTGAAGATCAGATTAAGAGCATAGAGGCGCAGGTAGAGGATAAGTGTAACAGGCTTACCAGGGCTGCAAACGTAGAAGAAATCCAGGATATGGTTGAGGATGGCCTCATGGAGTCCGGGAAGTTTGAGGTTGCCCGCAAATATATCACTTATCGTTATCGCCATGCCCTTGTCCGTAAGTCAAACACAACGGACGAGCAGATTATGTCTCTTATCGAGTGTAATAACGAAGAGGTTAAGCAGGAGAATTCCAACAAGAACCCCACAGTTAACAGTGTTCAGAGAGATTATATGGCAGGAGAGGTCAGCCGTGACATTACACGCAGATTCCTTCTTCCGGATGACGTAGTTAAGGCACACAAGGACGGAATCATTCATTTCCATGATTCCGACTATTTTGCTCAGCACATGCACAACTGCTGCCTTGTAAACCTTGAGGATATGCTTCAGAACGGAACGGTTATTTCCGAGACAATGATCGAACGTCCCAAGAGCTTCTCCACAGCATGTAATATTGCAACTCAGGCGATAGCACAGATTGCAAGCTCTCAGTACGGCGGACAGAGTATTACATTGTCCCACCTTGTACCGTTTGTTGATGTAAGTAGACAGAAATTCAGAAGAGAAGTTCGCCAGGAGTTTATCGATGCTGGTATGGATGCAACTGATGAACAGATAAACGATATCGCCGAGATGCGTGTGCGCAAGGAGATAGAGCGCGGTGTTCAGGTTATTCAGTATCAGGTAATCACATTAATGACCACCAATGGTCAGGCACCTTTCATTACAGTATTCATGTATCTTGATGAGGTACCTGAAGGTCAGCTCAGAAACGATCTTGCTCTTGTTATCGAAGAGATGCTGAAACAGCGTATAGTCGGTGTAAAGAATGAGAAAGGCGTTTATATAACTCCTGCATTCCCGAAGCTTATCTATGTTCTTGATGAGGACAATATTCACGAGGGCACACCATATTGGTATCTCACACAGCTTGCTGCCAAGTGTACAGCAAAGAGAATGGTTCCGGATTATATCTCCGCTAAGAAGATGAAGGAATATAAGAACGGTGACGTTTATCCCTGCATGGGATGCAGAAGCTTCCTCACAGTTGACAGTGAAGACCTTGCCGAAGGTCTGTGCAACAAGGGTAATATTGCCAATGCGCAGAACTATACCGAGGGTGATCATAAGTATTACGGACGCTTTAATCAGGGCGTAGTAACCATAAACCTTGTTGATGCAGCCTGCTCATCAGGCGGAGACGAGGAGAAGTTCTGGGAGATAATGGAGGAGCGTACAGAGCTCTGTAAGAAGGCTCTTATGTGCAGACACAACCGTCTTCTTGGAACACCTTCCGATGTAGCTCCGATCCTTTGGCAGTTTGGAGCACTTGCAAGACTTAAGAAGGGTGAGACAATCGATAAGCTCTTATATGGCAATTATTCAACAATTTCTCTTGGATATGCAGGACTTTGCGAATGCACAAAGTTCATGAAGGGCGTAACTCACACCGATGCTGCAGGAAAAGACTTCGCACTCAGAGTAATGCAGTTTATGAATGATAAGTGCGCAAAGTGGAGAAAGGAAACAAATATTTCGTTCAGTTTATACGGAACACCCCTTGAGTCCACAACCTATAAGTTTGCAAGAGCACTTCAGAAACGCTTTGGAATTATTGATGGTGTTACAGACAAGAACTATATCACAAACAGCTATCACGTTCATGTAACCGAGAAGATAGATGCCTTCACAAAACTGAAGTTTGAGTCAGAATTTCAGGCACTTTCACCCGGAGGAGCTATCAGTTATGTTGAGGTTCCCAATATGAACAACAATCTCGAGGCTGTCCTCGCAGTGATGCAGTATATTTATGAGAACATCATGTATGCAGAGCTCAACACAAAGAGTGATTACTGCCAGTGCTGTGGATATAACGGAGAGATTCAGATTGAGAATGATACCGATGGCAAGCTGATCTGGAAATGCCCCAACTGTGGCAATACCGATCAGTCCAAGATGAACGTTGCAAGACGTACATGCGGCTATATCGGAACTCAGTACTGGAATCAGGGAAGAACGCAGGAAATCAAAGAGCGTGTATTACATCTTTGATGAATATATGTAAAAGGGTTTAAAAGGGGCTATCAATAGGTAGCCCCTTTTTGAGAATTATTAAAGGACAAAGTATTTATGAATTACGGAGAGATAAAAACAACAGATATTGCAAACGGAACAGGTGTCCGCACCTCACTTTTTGTTTCGGGATGCACTCATCATTGCAAGGGGTGCTTTAATGAAGAAACCTGGGATTTTAATTTCGGTAAGCCTTTCACGAAAGAAGTGGAGGATGAGATAATCGAATCACTAAAACCGGCTTATGTTAACGGTCTTACAATTCTTGGCGGTGAGCCAATGGAAATTCAAAATCAGAAAGTGCTTAGACCATTTATTGAAAGGGTTAGGAGGGAGTTTCCCAATAAATCGATATGGGTATATTCCGGTTATTTATGGGAAGAATTAACCGATGAGGAAAATAAGCGCTGTCACAGCGAAGACACGGAGCCGATTTTGTCGATAATAGATGTGCTTGTGGATGGTGAGTTTAAACTTGAGCTGAAAAATATTTCTCTGAGGTTCAGAGGATCTTCAAATCAAAGAGTCATTAATGTTCCTGCTACCAGAGAAAGTGGCAGCGTAGTACTCAGTGAATTCGGAGAAAATGATAATTAAGAAATAAAGAAAAAAAGCTGTCACTTTGGCAGCTTTTTTTAAATTATAAGTTATATAGTTTCTTTGCATTTAATTCAGTAATTTCAATAACCTTATCCAAAGGCAAGTCTTTAATTTCGGCAATCTTATCGGCAACGAATGGAAGGTTTAAGGAAGAATTGCGCTTTCCTCTATAGGGTTCGGGTGCAAGATAGGGCGAATCGGTTTCTATGACAATCTGCTCTATGGGGGCGTATTCAACAACTTCACGCAGCTTCTTTCCATTCTTAAAAGTGATGACACCACCGACACCTATATAAAATCCCATACCCAGATATTCCTTTGCAATTTCAACGGGATATGAGAAGCAATGTATATCACCGCCGATTTCCTCGGCTTTCATGCTTTTCATAATATCGAGGGTGTCTTTTGCCGCATCACGTGAGTGAATTATTACCGGGAGTTTAACCCTTTTGGCCATATCAAGCTGCGCTTCAAACCATTTTTTCTGGATATCTCTTGAAGGTTCATCATAGTGATAATCAAGACCGATTTCTCCTACAGCGACAGCTTTTTCATAGGAGCACAGGCTTTCAAGCCAGGAGAGCTCTTCTTCATCCATTTCATCGCAGTCACTGGGGTGAACACCGATTGTGGTGTAGATAAAAGGATATTTCTTAGTAAGTTCAATGGACTTCTCGACAGTTCTTTTTGATGCGGTTGCATTTACAATTGTTCCGATTCCGTTCTCAGTCATGGATGAGAGAAGAGAATCTCTGTCACTGTCGAAAGCTTCGTCATCATAATGTGCATGTGTTTCAAAAATCATTTCTATCTCCGATCAAAAGGTTCGAAAGCTCGGCAAACTCGGAAAGAGACAGCTTTTCGCCCCGAACCGAAGGATTTAATCCCATTTTTTCGAGAGCAGCTACTACCTGCTCCCTTGTGAGTCCAAGATTCCCGTTCGCAACACCGTTGGAGAGGGTTTTTCTTCTCTGGGCAAATGCGGCGCGGATTATTGAAAACATAAACTTTGAGTCTGTGACCTCTACGGGAGGATTTTTGTGACATTTTAAATGAATTACTGCGGAATCAACGCCGGGCTGAGGGATAAAACAGCTGGGTGGAACTACCTGAACCATGGAAGGCTCAGTGTAATATTGCACGGCAAGGGATAAAGCTCCGTAATCTTTGGACCCTGGCTTTTCAGCCATTCTGTCCGCAACTTCTTTCTGCACCATGACGGTAATGCTGTCTATTGGTAGCTCACTCTCAAGAAGCCTCATTAAAATTGGAGTTGTGATGTAGTAAGGAAGATTAGCAACGACCTTAATGGGCTTTCCGCTGTTTTCCTCACGAACAATTTTTTCTATATCAACTTTTAGTATATCCTGATTGATAACTTTGACATTATCATAAGCAGAAAGTGTATCCGCCAATATGGGAATAAGCATTTTGTCTATTTCCACGGCTATGACTTTACCTGCGCTCTCTGCAATATACTGAGTCATTGTTCCGATGCCGGGTCCGATTTCAAGTACAGTATCATCTTTTGTGACACCTGCAGCCTCTACGGTTCCTGTCAGAACAGAGTCATCTATAAGGAAATTCTGTCCGAATTTTTTCTGAATACTTAAGTTGTATTTTTCTAAAACTGCTTTTGTTCCGGATGCACATCCAAGTGTAGGCATTTTTTTATTCTCCGAATTCATAAATATTGGGATTTCAGTAGTGAAAAACTCTGAAACAAATGGTTTTGTTAATTAATTGTATCAATTCAGTAAAGATTTTGCCATATTTTAAAATCAAATGCGAGGAAAACCGCGAAAATACGCGGATTTTTAGCTGTGATTTTTTGACATCAAAAGACCTCTATGCTAAAATTCTACTAGATGTAGTATGAAAAAGTTTTAGAGGACAATATTTTGGATAAAACAGAATATAAAATTCGGGCAGAAGAAATTAAATCGCTGATAAGAGCACAGCGTTTTGCAGATGCAGTTAAGATTGCCGACACAATTGACTGGAAGAGAGTTAAGAGTGTCGGTATGCTTTGTGCAATCAGTGACCTTTACAAGGTAAACAGAAGATTGGAGGAGAGTAGAGATATCCTGCTCCTTGCATATGACAGAAGTCCTACAAGGAGAGAGATAGTTTATTCTCTGTGTGAACTGGCTATTGCCATGGGTGAATTTGTTCAGGCAGTTGAGTATTACAAGGAGTTTGTAAGACTTGCACCCAGGAACACCGCCAGATATATTCTCCAGTACAAGCTCTACGAGGCTCAGGAAGTTAGTCTTGAAGAGCGTATTGCTGTGCTTGAGGAGTATAAGAAGCATGATTATAACGAAAAGTGGGCATATGAGCTTGCTTATTTATATCATAGAGTAGGCCTCACAACAGAATGTATAGAGGAATGCGATGAGCTTTTCTTATACATGAGAGAGGGACGCTATGTTATTAAAGCACTTGAATTAAAAGCCCTTCATGAACCTCTTTCTCCTGAACAGAAGGCAGTATACGCAAAATATAAGGCAGAGACAAGCGGAAACATTCATGCACCGGAGTTCAAAGAGGCTGTTCCGGGGATGGATGCTGTTGATGGGAAAAAAGCACCTACGAGAGAGCTTCCGCATATATCTGAGGAGGAATTGCAGGCGCAGGCACAGCAAAACTATGTAGCTGCGCCCACACAGGAAGAGCAGCTTTACAACCAGCCGGTTTATGAGAGCCAGCCGGTGGAGGCACCTGTTCAGCAAGCGCTTATATATGAGCAGCCCGTTCAGGAGCCTGTAGCAGAAGAGCCTATCTATGAGGCTCCGATAAATGAACCATTTTCTGTTCCGACAGTAAATGTTGATACTTACAACACAGTAGATCTTCAGAAGGAAATAGCTGAGAATCTGAAGGAAGTACTTACGGAGAATCCTGATGCCGCGCTTTTTGCAGATGCGCATGGCCCGCAGGTTATAAGAGAAGAGGAAGAAACCGGTAATCTTGATACCGGAGATATGTTTGAAACTACAGGTGATATTGAGAAGCCTTCAATGTCAGAGCTTTTCTATGAGGACAAGACATATGGCACAGAGGCTGTGCAGGAGGAGAGAGCTGCAGTAGAACCTGTTACAGAGGCTCCGCAGATGCAGGAATCTGCAGTGGAACAAAATGATGAGCCTGTAGGGGAACAAAAAGAGGAAATTAGTACTGAGCCTGTACCCAGCACAGATACAAAGGTATGGAATACGGAATCTATGGAGCAGGTAAGGAAACAGATTCCTGAACCGGTACAGACTAAGACTCCTATAGCAGAGGAATTAAAAGATAAGGAAATTGCCGCAAATATCGCGCAGACCACCATGAATGATCACACTATGTATAAAGGTGTTGTTTTCATGGATGAGCCACTTCAGGATGAGGTTCCGGGTGCGGTAATAAAACCGAATATCAGATATCAGATCAATAATCACTTTGATAACATGCTGTCACAGGAATATGACGGTCAGATCAGCATGGCTATTGATGATGCCAAGCAGGTTGAGAAACAGATCACCGGTCAGATCAGCATTAATGAGTTCATGAGTGACTGGGAGAGATATAAGAAGGAGCAGCAGAAAAAGCAGTATCAGAGTGTCAAGAAGCTTGCAGCGTCCGAGACAGGTGAGTTGTTTAAAGATTTCGATAAGGACCTTCTGAACTCGGCACTTGGTGAGGAAAAACCTAAGGAAGAACCCGCAATTTCCGGAATTTTGAAACCCGGGGATGAGGAAATTACTCCTGTTGTGAAGACTGTAAAGGAAGAAATTCCTGAAGAAATCCCAACAGAAGAGCCGGTGACAGATGAGGGTACAGAGCCTATTGAAGAGGTAATATCAGAGCCTGCACAGGAAGAAACCGAGCAGGTTGAAATTGCTAAAGAAAAAGAGGCTTCATCTTCAGAAGAGGATACCTTTGCAGAGGCGTCTTCAGAGGAGATTGCGCCCATAGATGATCTTCAGAATACAACTTCGATGGTACAGATTACAGGAGAGGATCTCGAGGAAGAGGTCTCAGAGCCTGAAGCAGCAGAGGAACCGGTGGAAGAGTCCGAGGACGAGGAAAAAGAGGCAGCAGAAATCGATCTTGGAGAAACCACAGAGATAGAATCTGCTGAGATCGTGAGAGCCGAGGCAGGACTCAAAGAACTGACATACGAGAAAAAAGAAGAACCTGTTGAAGAAGAAATACCGGAAGCTTCTGAAGTCATTGAAGAGTCGGAAGAAATGCCTGCAACCGAGGAAGAGCCTACAAAAGAAGAAGTACCCGTAAAGGCAGAGACTCCTAAAGAAAACATTTCCAAAGAAATTCAAGATGAACCTGAATCTGCTGAGGATGATGAAAAAGAAGACAGAGGAATAGAAGAAAGAGTACGTGTAATGACTCCTGAGGAGAAAGGACTCTTTGGCCCTTATATTCATTACAAGAGATCCAGAAGGCAGATAGTACGCGCAATCGACAACCTGAGCATGGCTGCATATACAAACAATGCGATAGTTACAGGTGAGGAAGGCGCCGGTACCGTGAATCTGGCAAAGGGTCTGATAAAGGCAGTACAGCAGACAGATTCAAACTTCTCAGGAAAAGTTGCTATGATTACGGCGATTAAGCTGAATAAGAGTTCTGTCAGCTCAATTCTGGATAAGATAGTCAATGGTGCTCTTATTATCAGAAGAGCAGCTGATCTTAAGGAGGATACGGTAGTTACTCTTCTTAAGCAGTTGCAGAGTGAGAATAAGGGATATATTTTAGTCATTGAAGACACAAGAGATGATATTGACAGGCTGCTTGATAAATATCCGGACCTCAAAAAATGTTTCAATGTCCGGGTTGACATAGAAGCACTTGATGATGATTCTCTGGTTGCTTATGCAGAGCAGTACGCACTTGAAAAAGAGCATGTTATCGATAATCTGGGAATACTTGCCCTTCATCAAAAGATTTCAGAGCGACAGACACTGGACCATGAGGTGACAGTTGCAGAAGTTAAAGAAATGGTTGATGATGCTATCTACTATGCTGATAAGCATTCAATTGGTCATTACTTTGACGTAATGCTCAGAAAGCGCTTTGACAGTGAAGATATGATCATCTTAAGAGAGAAGGATTTTCTTCATTAAAGATTTTATTATGCTATAATATTTTTACATAAATTTTTTCTAAAAGGGGATAACATATGGGTCAGACTGTTTTCATTTCAGATGCGGATGAGTACCTGTTCGGACAGGGAACGCATTACGACATTTACAAAAAGCTGGGGGCACACGTCTCTGAGGAAAATGGTGTAAAGGGCATGTTTTTTGCTGTGTGGGCACCGAATGCCGCAGCAGTACATGTTATTGGGTCGTTCAACGGATGGGATGAGAGCATGTATCCCATGGAAAAAATAGGAAATATGGGTATTTATCAGCTTTTTATTCCCGGTGTAGGAACCGGTGAGCTGTATAAGTATTTGATTCACACTCCGGATGGAAGAAAGCTGTACAAGGCCGATCCATATGCTAATTATGCCGAGCTTCGTCCCGGCAATGCTTCAAGAACGACAGATCTGTCAAAATTCAAATGGAGCGATGATAAGTGGTATGAAGGCAAAAAAGGCAAGGACATAAACAAACAGCCAATTGCTATTTATGAGTGCCATATTGGTTCCTGGATGAAGCATCCCGACGGTACAGAGGATGGCTTTTACAGTTACAGGGAATTTGCCGATCGTATCGTAGAATATCTCAAAGAGATGAAGTATACCCATATTGAGCTCATAGGAATTGCCGAGCATCCCTTTGACGGTTCATGGGGGTATCAGGTAACAGGCTATTATGCACCGACTTCGCGTTACGGTGAGCCTACTGATTTCATGTATCTCATTAATTTACTTCATAAGAATAACATCGGAGTTATTCTCGATTGGGTTCCGGCTCATTTCTGTCCGGATGAATTCGGTCTTGGATGCTTTGATGGCACCTGCATCTATGAAGATCCCGATCCGAGAAAGGGAGAACATCCCGATTGGGGAACCAAGATTTTTAATCTTGGTAAAAATGAGGTCAAGAATTTCCTTATAGCTAATGCGCTGTTCTGGATAAAAGAGTTCCATGTAGATGGACTCAGAGTAGATGCTGTGGCATCCATGCTTTACCTTGACTATGGTAAACGCGATGGTCAGTGGGTTCCAAATAAGGATGGCGGAAATAAGAACTATGAGGCTATTGAGTTCTTTAAACATCTTAACAGTGTTATCAGAGGAACATATCCTGATGTTATGATGATAGCTGAGGAGTCAACGGCATGGCCTAAGATCACTGCGCCTGTTGAGGATGATGGTCTTAACTTCAGCTTTAAATGGAATATGGGATGGATGCATGACTTCTGCGAGTACATGAAGCTTGATCCCTATTTCAGAAAAGGTGCTCATCACATGATGACTTTTGCGATGAGCTATAACAATGCCGAGAATTATATTCTTCCGCTTTCTCATGATGAGGTTGTTCATCTTAAATGCTCAATGGTTGAGAAGATGCCCGGATATAAGGTTGATAAATATGCGAATCTTCGTGTAGGATACACTTTCATGTTCGGCCACAGTGGTAAAAAGCTCCTCTTTATGGGACAGGATTTTGGACAAGAGCGTGAGTGGAGTGAAAAGAGAGAGCTCGACTGGTTTCTTCTTCAGGAAGATCTCAACAGAGGTATGAAGGACTATGTGAGAGACCTGTTGGAGATCTACAGAAAATATCCTGCTCTTTATGAAGTGGATAACGATTGGGGCGGATTTGAGTGGATTAATGCTGATGATGCAGATCACAGTATCTATAGCTTTTATAGAAGAGCTTCAAACGGAAAAGATAACATTCTGTTTGTTTTGAACTTTACTCCTATGGAGATAAAAGACTATAAGGTTGGAGTACCTTTTGCCGGAAATTATAAGCACATCCTGGATAGTGCTGATAAGAAATATGCCGGCTGCGGAAGTTCTGTTCCCGCAAGTATAAAGGCAGAGCCCGGACTTTGTGATTACAAGGATTACAGTATAACTATGACACTACCTCCATATGGAGCTGAGGTATTTGTTTTCCAGAATCCGGAAGTAAAAGAAACGGCTAAAAAGACAGCTGAGAAGAAGATGGCAAATAAGGCAGTTACTGCCAAAAGGGCTGTAAAAACTACAAAGAAGACTACTTCTTCAAAAAAGACAAAATAACGAATCTTAAAGAAATTCGAAAATAATCCGAAATAAAAGGTGATAAGCACAAAGAGTGTTTATCACCTTTTTCTTGAAATCGGAGAAATATATGAACGTGAATTTAAATGCTATTAATGGAATGGAATCCGATATTGATAGTACAAGAAAGAGCATGGATGCAGGAGTAAATTTTACTCTTTCAAATGTAAAAAGCACGCAGCCAAGGGGCGCGGTAGCAGTTGATCTGGCAGGAAGCCTTAGCAATGAGCAAGGGCTTGTTAAAGCCGGAAAAACGCAAAATGATATAATGACGGAGGCGCAGAATACAGATGCGGCTATTCGTCATAATTATATGTCGGTAATGGCCAATAATATGTCTTCAGAGGATTTTGCAAAAGCAGCTGCTGAAGGCTTTGATTTTAGTGATATGAAACCGGAAGAAACAGTGACTATACTCGATAAAATCAAGGCTACACTTGCTATGTCAGGGACAGAAGTTATTGGCTATACGGATACTATATCTGCCGAGGAGCTTACGAAGATAACAGGAAGCAGATCCTTTGCCAATGATATAATCTCTTCTTTTCAGGAGAATGACATTCCCATTACTGAGAATAATGTTTCGGATACAATGGCAGTTTATGACAATATGAAGGAAATAACTGCTCTTAGTGATGGTGCGGTCAAATTTATGACATTAAATGAACTTGAACCCACCATGGAAAATATCTATCTTGCTGAGCATGCGACAAACGGACAAAACAGAAAGTCCGGAATGTTCATTGCACTTGAAGCAGAGGGTTATTATGGCCAAAAAGCTGAGAAAATCGAATGGCAATCCTTGGAACAGCAGGCAAAAAAGGTAATTGAAGAGGCCGGTTTTGACCCATTGAAGAAAAGCGTTCTTGAAGAAGCTAAGTGGATGATAGAGGAGTCGATTCCGCTGACAAAAGAAAATCTTCAAAAGGTAGATGAGCTTAAAAGCCTGACTTTGCCAATGACGCAGGAAGAAATAGTAAAGTCTGCAGCAATATCCATAGCAAATAAGAACGGTGCAGCCAAGGGTAATATAAATGAGCAGGAAAGCACCATTGATAAAGCTGTACGAATTGAAAAAGCAGTGGACAGGATAAGCACTAAGGCAATTGAAAGAGCCATCCTGGACGATAAAGAAATAAATTTAAAAAATCTATCCGAAGCTGAGAGAACAGTTGAAGAAGATAGAGGTCTAGGCACGAAGAAAACAGAAGAAAAAAGAATTAATGTCGAAGATAATCTTCTGCCGGAGAAAAAAATCCAAGTACTTGAGGCCAGAAAACAGCTTGAGGAAGTCAGGCTAAAAATGACAGTTACAGCAAATGTAAGACTTCTTGATAAAGGATTTAATCTGGAAACAGAGCCGATAACAAAGGTTATAGAGGCTTTGGATAAAGAAATAGATTCTCTTAGCAGGGAGCTTTTCGGAGAGACTGATCCTTCCAAATATAATCTGTTTGAAGAAACAACCGCAAAAATCTCCGAATTTAAAGAATTGCCCTTAGCATTCATTGGAAGACATGATCTCTCAATGAAAGAGAGTCTTGGTGAAATCTATGATGATGCTAAGGCAATCCAGCATCGCTATGAAAAAGCAGGTGCTACATATGAAGCTGTCGGAACCGAAGTAAGAGCAGATCTCGGAGATAATATCAAAAAGGCTTTCAGAAATGTTGATGACCTGCTTAAAGACATCGGACAGGAAATTAATGAGGAAAACAGAAGAGTAGTCAGAATACTCGGATATAACCGGATGGAAGTGTCGGAAGAGAATATTGAGCGGGTCAGAGCAATGGATGAAAAGCTTATGAGTACCATAAATAAGCTAAAACCCGGAGCGGTTCTCAACATGATACGTGATGGACATAATCCGCTGAAAATGACGCTCGATCAACTATCAAGCGAGCTGTCAGATCAGGATAAGAATTCGGGAAAACAGGAAGAAAAGTACGCCAGATTTCTTTATAAACTTGAAAAAAATGCCGAAATAACACCTGAGGAGAGAGAATCTTTCATTGGCATTTACAGACTTTTTAATACGCTCAAAGTTACGGATAATGCCGCTATAGGCGCGGTATTGGAGACCGGAGCCGAGATGACTCTTGAAAATTTGTTATCGGCGGTCCGCTCATCCAGAACTGAAAAGAAGGGAATGGATTTCAAGGTTGATGACAAATTCGGCGGAGTGGAAGGAAAGAAAACTCTGGCAAAATCCATATCAGCACAGATAGAAACAGCATTTATATATTACAGTGAAAAAGCGGATGTGGTTTATGACAACCTCGAACCTGAGAAACTTCATGCAGCGAAGGCAAAAGAAGAAATGCTTCTGGACGAGCTTGCAGATAAACTGACAGAAGCAGAAGAAACCCCGGAAGGAACGGAAGCAGAAGAAAAATACTACAGCGAAAAAGCCTCAGACTTAAGAAAAATAGCATCCGGACAAATATCGGAAGAAATGTCTAAGGAACTTGCAAGATATAGTATTGAAGCAAATGTAGAAAATGTTCAGGCATATCTCAATCTTAAATCCGGACGAAAGGGGAGGGAAACCTCTGTATGGGATCATGCAGAAAAAATTGCAAAGCTGGCATTTAAGGAAACCAGGCAGAAAATGCTGGATGATCTCATTAATGAAGACAACTATGAAGAGGCTTACGTTGAGAAAATGCTTGAGCTATCGGAAAGTCTGGATAATATTTTGATGAATGAAACCGATACATACATAGATGTCAGAACCATTCATCTTATGCAAAAACAACTCACGGTAGCAACAAACATGGCAAGACAGAAGAGTTTTGAGATTCCGGTTGAGCTGGAAGGAAGAACCGTATCCATGCACGTAACTTTAAGAGAGACAGCTCTTGATGGAAGAAAAGTAGAAGCGGAAGTTGAAACTATAGATTACGGACACATTTCAATGGCCATGACAATTGAGGATAACGTGATAAAAGGCGCATTTGCTGCAGCATATCCGCATACAGGTGAAATGGCCGAATATATGACAGAGCTTAGACAAAGATTTATAGATGGGCTAAAAGAAGCAGAGCCCGAACTTTTAACAGATAGTACAAATATCGGAATATTCTATCGCAGACAGGAAGCCGGAAGCGCGATAGCCGGATCGGAAAACGGAGTTTTCGAAAATCGCACATTGCTAAGGATGGCAGAGATTTTTGTACACGCAGTATAGGAATATACAGAATCGGAGGTCATCATGCAGGTTAACTACAATATTTCAGCAATGATTGCGAACAATGCCCTTGTTGCAAATGATAACAAGCTGGCGGAATCCATTGAGAGACTTTCAAGTGGATTAAAAATTGCAAACGCCAAGGACAATCCGTCCGGCCTTGCAATATCAAGGCGCATGAATGCACAGATTAAGAGCCTTGGTGTAGCAGGCGGCAATTCAGGAGACGGCGTATCCGTGATTCAGACCGCTGACGGTACTCTTCATGAAGTTCACGACATTCTTCAAAGAATGAGTGTGCTTGCCGTTCAGGCAGCAAACGGAACTAACAGTCAGACAGATCTAGATATTATCCAGGATGAAATCGTACAGCTGAAGGATGAAATAACAAGAATATCAGAGGCTACCCAGTTTAACGGGCAGACTCTTCTTGATGGCACCTTTGATTTCAGAGGCTATACTACTGTTGACGATGATACCGATCCTGACATAACAATAAACAGTTATAGTGATTTGATTGACGGCGGAAACTATTATATCGAAGGGCTTTACTGCGACTATGATGAAAAGACAGGTAAGGTAACACTTCTTGATGAAGACGGGTACAAAGCAGAATCGGTTAAGATTGATGTTACAAGGATTACCCTTTCCCAGGGCAGAGATAAAGAAATAACCTATATGTCGGAAGCCAACGTTACTGTAGATGGCGATCTTATTAAGATTGCCACCAGGGATGGCAGAGAGATTGAAATAAAAGCAAATAAGAAACTGGAGGGAGAACGCATTGACATGGAACTCACAAGAAAGGGTGCCATGACTATGCAGATTGGTGCTAACGAAGGTCAGACGCTTGACATCAGAATTCCAAAGATAACCCTGAGCAATTTGGGAATTGAATATGCAGATGTTAGCAGGACCTTTAAAGATGATCTTATAGATGCTGTAGACTATTTAGATGCTGATGATTATATGTCATATTCTGAAAAACAAAGAATCATCGATATGACATATTATGACAGTACGAAACAAGCTATAGATGAAACCAAAGGTATAGAAGATGGCTCATCATATTATTTCATAAATAGAGATGATGCACGAAAGATATCTGAGGAATACAGAAAAACGCAGGATGCAATCAAGGATTATTACGATGCTGAGGCTGAACAGATTCAGAAGATTCAGGATAAGGCAGCAGCTGATATAGCAGCAAATCCTGCAAATCAGGCGGCGATTGAGGCACAAAGAGATCTGGATATTGCAATTACACAGGCCAATTATGATGACCTTCGAACAAGAGCCCAAAATGATTACGAAATAAAGGTAGAGGACATCATGAAAGCCGGAGATGAAAGAGGAAGAAATGCTCCACATACCGGTGCGGATCAGTTAATTGAGGATATTGGCAATGCCATTCAGAAGGTTTCTGATATTCGAAGCAGGCTGGGTGCGTATCAGAACAGACTGGATCATACAATCAGCAATATCAATGTAACCAGCGAGAATATGACTGCAGCTTATTCCAGAATAATGGATGTGGATATGGCAGAGGAAATGACCGTATATTCCACACAGCAGGTGCTTTCTCAGGCGGGAACCAGCATGCTTGCACAGGCTAATGAGAGACCTCAACAGGTTTTGCAGCTTCTCCAGTAATTTTATGGTGAATTTTTGAGGGAATATCTATGACAAAAGAAAAGAAACATGCATATACAAGAAGAATAACGTTAGCCAATAAAACCCAGATGATAACAATTCTGTATGAAATGGTACTCGACTATATCAGCGAAGCGGAAGAATGTCTGGAATATGATGATAAAACAGGCTTTATTGAAGGGCTCCGCAGAGCCATGAACTGCATTGATGAATTGATTCATTCACTGAATGTGAACTATGAACTGGGAAATAATCTTCTTGCTCTGTACCTGTTTGAGAAGAAACAGATTATCAGATCTATAGGAAAGCTGAGTAAAGACGGGCTTTCCCATGTAACAGGAACCTTTGAACAACTTCATGAAGCATATCTTTCGCTGGAAAAAGAGGACGGAGAAGACGCACTAATGATAAATGTACCAAAAGTCTATGCGGGACTTACATACGGAAAAGGGCGTTTACAAGAGAGTATAAGCGGAGATCTGGTATCACGGGGATATATGGCCTGAGAAATTAAAGAAAATTTAATAATTCAATTTTGGCGATTTTTTTCTACTATATATTAATCAAACAGCCGAACTGACAAAAATAAGGGATGTCAGTTCGGCTGTTTATATGTCACACGAGCGAAATTAAAACTTTCTTAAGAAAAAAATCGAAGGAAAAATTCAGGCCGGAAGCGGTATTGCGCCGCTGATTTTTCGGTGATAATATCGTCACCGACAGCGACGGAATGGATAGGAATTTAACGCTGTCCAGAATTTTATAAACATAAATATGCCGGTGCGGGCGTTCATCGCTTTCTCCAAAATCAATTATACGTACATCCTTAATGCAATCGCATTTACACCGGCATGTTTATTACTCTTTCAGAAAGGATTGAAACGAAATTATGACAATTCCGATTTTGTATTGCCTGGTCTCCGGATCAGCAATTACAGATATATTGAAAAATAAAATATTTAACAGCTGGCTCCTTATGGGATGTTTGGCAAAATTTGCTTTTTGTTTAACAGGCAGCGGTATGCAGGAACTTATATTTATACCAATAGCAAAAGCGCTACTGACTCTTATGTTTCTTCTTCCGGTATATATAGTTCATGGCATAGGAGGCGGAGATCTGAAACTTTTTGCGGTTCTTTCAATGTTTCTTACCACGGGAGAAACTGTGAGTTCGATAATAATTGCATTTATCATAGCTGCTGTGATCGGAGTGCTGAAGATTTTTATCCAAAAGGATCATAACTGCACCATTCACTTTGCCGTCCCTATTATGATCAGTGTCTTTCTTGTGACAGGCGGTGGTGGTCTTATATGCACTTAATGAAGAGGAAATGAATAATTATGAATAAGAATATTTTAATAATATGTGATAAGGACAAGAATTATTGTAAAAAACTGGACAGCTTTATAAGAGATAATCTCAGCATCCCATTTGACATCTTTGAGATAACGGATATAAAGCATTTATCAGGCTTTAGGGATGAGACACAGAATGTTTTACTTCTAATATCGGAGGCTCTGTTCAATATAGAAAGTGTAAGCGGTTTTCAACACATAATCGTATTAAAGGAAAACGAACGGGATCTTGCGGAATGCGATAAGTCCTATGGACTAAAAGATGTGGATATAAGATACATGGATAAATACCAAAAGAGTGAGCATATCACAGATAGTATCCTCAGCATGTGTCTGGACATCCCCGGAATAGTTGTAAAGAGTAAAAAGGGTGATACCGGAAAGAAGATGAAAATAATAGGCTTTTATACACCGGTACCTAATACTGATCAGACCAGCGAGGCTATTGGTTTTGCAAGGCGGTTATGCGAAAAAGAAAAGGCTTTATACATTAATACAGACAGCTTTTGTACTAATAAAATCATAAGGAGTGACACATATTCCGAGACTTTGCTGGATCTTATGTACTTTGCTGAGTGTGGTGGCGATAAGTTTGGTATTTATCTGGAGAGAATAGTAAGACATGATAAAGAACTTGATTTTGTTCCGGCTTCTTCCAGTGCATGTCAGAGCCGACTTATAACCGGAAGAGAGTATGAAAAGCTCTTTGAGCAGATAGAGGATACAGGAAAATATACCAGCCTCGTAGTGGATATCGCGGAGGGCGTAAGAGAACTGTTTGAGATGCTTCGCCTTTGTGATGAGGTCTATATGTTGTCAAATGATGATTATAATGCACATATGAGAATTGAATTATTTTTAAATGAGCTGCACTCCGATGAGGAATTTGACATGAGAAATTTACATAGAATAAGCAGAATCGGAGGTGAGAACCTTGGAACGTGAGGCTCTTAAAACAATGATTCGTGATCAGATACTTGAAGGCATGGATTTTTCACGAGATGTTGATGACGAAGAAATGCTTGAGAGAATAGATAAAGGAATAATATACGGATGCAGAAAAGAGCAGCTTTCGCTTGATGAAAAAATACAGCTGCGAAAAGAACTTTTTTATTCAATCAGAAAACTTGATGTTCTGCAGCTACTGGTAGATGATCCCGGGATAACCGAGATCATGGTTAACGGTGTCGACCATATTTTTATAGAGAAAAACGGGAGATTATACAGACATGAAATGAAATTTGAATCTCTTCAAAAACTTGAAGATGTAATACAACAGATAGTCAGTAAATGCAACAGAGTAGTAAATGAGGCATCGCCGATAGTTGATGCCAGACTTGAAAACGGTTCACGTGTCAATGTTGTTCTTTCGCCTGTGGCGCTTAACGGTCCAATCCTTACAATCAGAAGGTTCCCGGACAATCCCATAACAATTAATAAGTTGATAAGTATAGGTTCAATTAAAAAAGAGCTTGCAGAATATCTGCAAACTCTGGTTAAGGCCGGCTATAACATCTTTATTTCGGGTGGGACAGGATCCGGTAAAACAACATTTTTAAATGCACTTTCGGACAGCATACCTGAAGACGAGAGAGTGATAACGATTGAGGACAATGCTGAATTACAGATAAATCATGTCCCGAACATAGTCAGGATGGAGACCAGAAACTCAAATGTAGAAGGGTGTAAGCCAATTACTATCAGAGACCTTATAAAATCCTCTCTCCGAATGCGTCCTGACAGAATAGTGGTAGGAGAGGTCCGCGGAGATGAGTGTGTTGACATGCTTCAGGCTATGAATACCGGACACATATCTATGTCAACGGGGCATGCAAATACAGCAAGGGACATGCTCTCACGTCTGGAGACAATGTTTCTTATGGGAATGGATCTTCCTCTTGCGGCTGTAAGAGGGCAGATAGCATCGGGGATAGACATCATTGTGCAGCTGGGAAGACTTCGCGATAAATCAAGGAAAGTTCTCGAAGTATGCGAGCTCACAGGAAGGACTGTGCCAATGACAGGGGAGATAGAAATAAGAACATTATACAAGTTTTATGAAACAGGAACGGATGAAACAGGAAAGATAATAGGAGAATGGAGGTGTGAAAATGAACTTGAAAATGTATCAAAGCTGGAAGCGGCGGGTCTTGGACTTAAAAGTGACAGCCTTTGATATACCGCTTATAGGTAGAAATATTCTGGTTCTTCTAATGATAGGAAAACTGTTTTATGGCAGTTTTATCGCATCAATTCTGATATTTCCTTTATCTATCCCATGGTTTGTTATTCAAAAAGAGCAAAAGATAAAAAAGGAAAACCATGATCTCGGAATTCAGTTTAAGGATGCCATGATGGCGGTTTTGGCTGCTCAAAAGGCAGGATATTCCATAGAGAATTCTTTTAAGGAAGCAATACACGATATGAGAATTCTGTACGGGAAAAGTGCACCTATCTTCAGAGAACTGCAGCGCATAGAACAGGGAATAAAAAACAGCGTAACCATAGAAGTCATGCTTAGAGAACTGGGGAGACGCAGTAATAATAAGGACATTGAAGAATTTGCGGCTGTGTTTGCGGTTGCCAAAAGAAGCGGCGGAAATATGACTGAAACCATAGAAAGATGCATAGATCTGATAGGAAAGAGAATGGATGTTGAAAATGAAATTGATATCCTTATTGCCGCAAAGAGAATGGAGGCACAGATAATGGAGGTTGTTCCTTTCGGAATAATGACTTATGTGGGGCTGACCAATCCGGGGTTTTTTGATGCTTTATATGGCAATCCGCTCGGGATAGTCATTATGACAGTTTGCCTCGTCATATATATTGCTGCGTATTTGCTGACCCAGAAAATTGTGGATATTGAGATCTGATAGGAGAAACTAATGAGAATACTAATGGTGATATACATGGTAATTCCGGTTTTTATAGGACTATTACTGATATTATCCTTCGATGAAAAAATACCGGATACCGAAGGCGGAAAACCGGAGGGAATAGAAAAAATCTTTTTAAAGACGGCCTCTTATATATTCAGGAGATTTGTCGAAAGAAACAGGCTTTTTCTTAAATCCCATGGAAGGCGCCGGGTGAGAGAAAATCTGCAAAAGCTTGATTCAGAGGCAGATGTACAAAAAAGACTAGGTGATTACTACATAAAGAAAATAAGCGTTGTTCTGATAATAGTATTTCTCGGATCGCTTCTATCGCTATTGTCCTGCTTTTCCTCAAGGAGAAATACTTCTCTTAATACCGAGGGAGAGGTATTAAGAAGCGACTATGGGAAGGGTGACAAAAAAACGCAGCTGGTGGCCATGGATGAGGAGGGAGAAAAACTCGGAGCTTTTAACGTCTCTATCGCAGAAAAAGAATATTCAGAGAAAGAATCGGAAGAACTGTATAAAGAAATGCTAAAGGCGTTGTCCCAAGAAATACTCTTGGAAAATAAAGACTTAAGACATGTGAAAAGCGACCTGAAGCTTCCTTCGCAGCTCAAAGGATATCCGTTTGAGATTTCATGGAAATCCGACAATATCGATGTAATTCACTCTGACGGAAAGGTTATGAATGAAGACATTTTCTTTGAGACATCCAGAGTTTTACTGACTGCCAATATCACTTATCGAGACTATGAATGGGAAAACGACTTTGAGATCACGGTTGTTCCAAGGGACTTTACCGATGAAGAAATCATTAAGCAGGAGATAGAAGGAAACATAACAAAAATCGAGGAAGAGACTCGGACAAAAGACAGATTCATGCTTCCTGCAAATGTCGAAGGAATAAACCTTTTCTGGCAAGAGGCTACCGACGAAAACAGCATAATGATCCTTATGCTTTCATTTATAGCAGCGGCTACGATTTTTATAGCCGGAGACAGAGATCTTACAAAGAAAGTGGAGTACAGAAGAAGGCAAATGATTCTGGAATATCCGGCTTTTGTGTCAAGACTGGTGCTGTATATGGGAAGCGGCATGTCTGTAAGAGCAATATTGAAAAAGTTTGCTAACGAGTATAAAGCCCATATTAAAGAAGGCGGAAAACGAAGTTTTTTATATGAGGAAATACTAAAAAGCTGCAACGAGCTTGAGAGCGGAGTTCCTGAATTAAATGTATATGAGAGACTCGGCGTAAGATGCGGCTCGCAGCAATATGCAAGACTTGTGACGCTTTTGTCACAAAATTTAAAGAAAGGAAATTCTGAGATGATGGCTCTTCTTAGGGAAGAGTCAGATAAGGCAACAATAGAGAGAATGTCCTATGCAAGAAAGCTTGGAGAGGAGGCGGGAACAAAACTTCTTGTTCCGATGATTCTCATGCTTCTGATAGTTATGGTGGTAATTATGATACCGGCATATCTGTCATTTTAGCGAAGGTAATCACCACAAGGTGTTACTGAAATATAGTTCATTAAATGAAGGAGGAAAAATGAAAGAACTGATTTTAAACAAGAAAGACATGCTGGAGGCAAAACTAAGATATGTGGTTTCCGGCGCAAAAGACAAGCTTAAGGAACTGCTTTTGGATGAAGCGGGGATGGGAACTGTGGAAGTAATACTGATTATCGTTGTTCTCATCGGGCTTGTAATTATTTTCAAAAAGGAGATAGACGGACTTGTTACCGAGATCTTTAAAACAATCAATTCGGATGCGGCAAAGGTTACAGGCTGATGCATATATAACGGTTTATCTTTCGTTGTCACTGACAATAATCCTTGCTCTTATTCTTGCACTCTTGCAGGGTGCAAGGACCGGAGCAGTGAGAATGAAATCTGAACTGGTGGTAGATATTGCTATGAACTCAGTTCTCGGAGAGTACAACAGAGAGCTGTTTGAAAAATACGGACTTCTTCTGATTGATACAACCTATGGAGGGACAAACGGTTCTGTAATTCATACAAGGGATCACATTGAGAAGTATTTTTCTAAAAATTTTGAATTATCTCCGGTGGGATTAGTAACCGGGAGAAGCACAATGATGCCCGCCAGGCTTTCGTCAGCTGACATTACCGGATACTCGGTTGCAACGGACGGTGGCGGAGCTGTGTTAAAAAGACAGATTCTCTCCTACATGGGTTCTGAACCTGTTGAGGCAGCGATAAAAAGTATACAGAATAATGCGGATCAGCTGAAAAATTCCGGGTTCGAGGAAATGAATGTGGAAAATGAGGCACAGAGTAATGCAAATGATATAAATACCCCGAGGGAGCTTGATCTGGACGGAAACGGAGAAAATGAGACCTATTACGTTGATAATCCGGCAGCAGGAGTCACGGCTCAAAAAAGTGTAGGAATTCTCTCGCTGGCAGCACCTGACTTTAATGCAATTTCTACAGCTGCTATTGATTCATCTACCTTAGCCTCACACAGAAAACTACTGAAAGGAACCGGCCTTGACGAAACTGTGGCAATGGGAGCAGGACCGGATATGCTTTTTGAGAGATATCTCCATGAAAAGTGCGGATGTTACGGACTTGAAAAGGAGGATTCTCACCTGAAATATGAACTGGAATACATATTGGCGGGCAAGGACAGCGATTACGCTAATCTTGAGAAGGTTGTTGAGAGGCTGTTCCTTATAAAAGAAGCTGCAAATTACGTGTATATAATGAACGATCCTGCAAAACTTGCGGAAGCTGATGCACTGGCACTAACGGCTTCAGTACTTCTTACGCTTCCCGAACTTCAAGAGGCGATAAAGATGGCAATAATATTTGCCTGGACATTCGCAGAAACAATATCAGATCTTCGAATTCTCTTAAGTGGCGGCAAAGTACCACTAATCAAGACTGCGGATAGCTGGAATCTTTCCCTCGAACATATGCTGGAGTTTAGGGATCACCTAAAAAATGGCGGAGGATCGGGACTAAGTTATGAAGATTACCTGAAGATGCTTTTAATATTGGAAAAGAAACAAAAAAAGACCATGAGACTTATGGATATCATTGAGATAAATATAAGAAAACTCAGTGGCAATGAGGCTTTTTCACTGGATAGATGTGTAGACATAATAAGCGTCGATTTCGAGATTTTGGGGGCTTATAACAAAAAGATAGAAATAGAGCGTATATACGGCTACGAAATGTTTGACTGAGAAACAGGAGTGGCCGGCGATGGCCTTTTTCATTTATAAGGAAAATAAAAAAATAAATTATGGAAAAAATAAAATATGGAAAAAATAAATGAAAATCGTTCGAAGAACTCAAAAATAAAATTTAATACAAAGGATTTGCTTCTTCGGGCAAATAGAAAAAGGCCGTCGCTGGCTGCTTCTGTCACAATCGAAGCATCATTGGTATTACCCCTGTTTCTCTTTTTCTTTGTCAATCTGCTTGGCGTCTTTGACATTTTAAAATTCCAGTGCGATTTGGAAGCAGCCCTCCACCAAACAGGCAGACAACTTATGATAACCGAAGCCACCACACGATCTTTTGCAAAATCAGAGGATGGTGATTCTGCATTGGGAGCTGCGACAGGAGCATTAAATGCGGCAGTTGCAGGTAAGATGGTAAAAAACTATCTCGGGGAAGAATATCTGGACCACAGTCCTATAAACGGTGGAGCCTCCGGTCTTAAGCTTGGCGAAACAACCTTTTATTCCAACGGAGACATAATTGATATTGTTGCGACCTATAAGGCGCATCCGCTTTTCAAAATAGCAGCGTTTACCGATTTTTCGGTGGAGGGAAGGTTTTACGGACATGCGTTTACCGGATATAGTCCGGGAGAAAGCTATGAAAAGAATGATGAGACGGATGAACTTGTTTATATAACGGATCATGGAACAGTTTATCACAAAAGCCTTGATTGTTCGCATTTGAAGCTCAGTGTGAAACAGATTTCAAAATCAGAAGTTAGCGGAAAGAGAAATGCGGACAGGGCAAAGTATTATCCTTGCGAATACTGTGGAAAAAAGGCAGGGAGTACGGTGTATATAACTAATTTCGGAAACAGATATCACTCAAACAGAAACTGCAGTGGTATTAAAAGAACAATAAGAACGGTGCGGCTTTCCGAGGCAATAGGAAAAAGTCCCTGCAAAGAATGTGCCGGATGACAAGGAGATGTTATGGATTTTTATGAAATTATTGATAATACAGTAATAGTAAGCCTTTTCTTTAAGGTTTTTGCATTGATAATTTTGCTGATTGCAACAGTTTTGGATATAAGGGAGAAAAAGATCCCGTTATCAATTCCTACCGTACAAATGACACTTTCCGGACTATGTTTTATCTATTAAGGGAATTACACAGCCGGTGGATTTTTTATACTCGCTTATTCCCGGAATCGTTTTATTGACAGTAAGCTATTTCACCAGGCAGGGGATTGGGCTAGGAGATGGATTAACGGTACTGGCGCTTGGGCCATTGTTTGGAATAACGGATACCATGCTTATTGTACTTATATCATTTACATTTTCGGCCGTCATCGGAGGAATTCTTCTTATTATGAAAAAAGTATCCGGCAAAAGTGTGATGGCCTTTATGCCATTTCTAACAGTGGGAGTGGGGGTGATGAGCTTTGCCTTCAGATAAGAAGCTGGAACTGCCGGCATACATGACAGTAGAGGCAGCTCTTGTGATTCCTGCAGCTATTTTTGGAATTGTTTTGATCATTTACATGGCGTTTATGGTCTATGGGCGATGTGTTCTATCACAGGACGTGTATATTTTGGGCTTCAGAGCGTATCTGCTCTATGAAAAACAGGGGTACTCATCGCCGTGTGATTATGTGGCAGACCATTCGGATGAAAAGACCGGTAGCAGATACTTTGGCAGCAGCAAACCGGAAATAAAATCGTCACTCTCAGGTAAGGACATAAGAATTGACGGAAGTATAACCACAAATCACAGAGCCCTGTTTGGTTACTTTTCAAAAATACCCGACATATGGAAATCCGAAGCTGCTGCAAGAGTAAAGATCATAACACCTGCAAAAACCATGCGGAAAATGAAGAGAGCGAAGGACATCATCACTCAAACGGCAGAGAAAAACAAAAAGAAAGGAAAACCGTAATGGATATTCAATATTATAAGGATGCAAAACACAATTATCTTATATTGGAGACAGAAGTTAATGAAGATAATATTTTCCAATACAAGATGCTTGAAAACAACAAAATAGATGGCCTATTGCCTTTTAGTCTGAGAAATACCGATGAATGCTACTACCTATATTATGAAATTGATTCGAGGCAGAGCATAAAAAACAGATATGATCGCAAAAAGATGTCTTATGAAAAGCTTAAGCGGTTTTTGTCGGATATGGTTATAACCGCAAAGAACCTGGGAGATTATCTTCTTGATCCAAGCCATATTATACTTCTTCCGGAGGCAGTCTTTGAGGATTTTTCAACAGGCAGATTCTATTTCATATATGATCCGGTACATGAAAAAACCATAGATCATGCATTTTTTGAAGGACTCATGGAATATGCTGATCTTGAGGATGGACGATGCTCACAGCTGATTTTCGAACTTCTGGATACAATATGTGATGCCAGCGGAATTGATTTCAGCGTACTGGAAAGAGCGGTTCGAGCAGAACCGGAGGAGGCCTTTATCGAAGAAATGTCCACAATACGCACGTCTAAGGATATCTATGAGACAAGAATAAACGCGAATGAGAAAAAAGAGAGCTTTGAAATGAATGATGAGGAGGACTTCGAGGATGATGAAGATGAGGCGGAAGCAAAAGATAAATCAGTAACTGAGAAAAAGATAAAAATAATGTTACCGCTGGGAGTGAATTTCCTGATGGCAATGTTGTTTGCTATTATAGCGGGAGCCTTGTGGTACCTCAGATATGCTTATATTCTGACGTATGAGGAAAATATACTGGATATCGCCGTTTTCATGATTAGTGTCATGATGTCTCTTTCCTGTTTTATTTTGCAGCTTAGAAAAAATGCAAAAGTATTTAGTAACAAAGTAAAAGAACCTGTGCCTGAGAGTACAACTGATATGGATGAAAACATAGAAGCTCCACCCTCGGATCTGGTAGAAATGCCTCTATACAGTGCAGATAATAAAGCAGGTTATATAAGAAAAAGAGCGTATGAGCATAATGTTTTGGCGCAGACCGACGAGGATGAAGAAAATGAGGAAACCGTCTTGCTTTCGTTTGATTTTGAGGAAAAGCTTCACAAACTCTACGCAGAGGAGGGAACCGGTCTTGATAATATAGGGCTTCAAAAACTTCCAATGGTTGTCGGAAAGCTATCATCCTGTGCAGATGCGGTAATAAAGGACAAATCGGTTTCCCGCATGCATGCAAGACTATTCAGAGAGGATCGCAAGACAAATTCTCTGTGGATACAGGATTTAAACTCAACGAATGGTACTTTTGTTAACGGCAGAAGACTTATGCCGAATGAAAAAGTTGAGCTTTTTGAGGATGATGAAGTCTCTTTTGGCAAGTGTGTCTATGCTTATCGATGATGGTGAGGTCAGGTGTCTCAAAGCGCTGATTTATGGTACAATATAGGTTAGTTTGATTCAGCTTACATGGAGATAATGGTATGAAAATCAATATTTATTATGGTGGCAGAGGAATCATAGATGATCCCACTCTCCTGGTCCTGTCTAGAATGACCGGGGTATTCAAGGAACTTAATGTTCAGGTGGAACAGTTTAATCTTTTTGAGCAGAAAAACGGTATCACTGCGCTTCCCGGAACTCTTAAAAATGCAGATGGAATAATACTTGCTTCAACTGTTGAATGGTTTGGAGTAGGTGGATATATGCACCAGTTTTTAGATGCATGCTGGCTGTATGGTGATAAGGACAAAATCGCGGGCCTTCCTATGGCTCCCATTGTGATGTCAACTACTCATGGTGAACGTGAGGGAATGATGGAACTTGCGTCGGCTTGGGAGATACTCGGAGGAGTTCCTCTTGATGGTATCTGCGGATATATTGCCGATACTTCTGCATTTGAGCGAACTGAGAGTTACCAGAATTATATTGAGAAAAAAGCTGAAAATATATATAGGAATATGAATCAGAAGATGGAGACGCTGCCAACGAGTAATCAGGCAGTTAAGAACAGAGTCTCTATTACTAAGATAACGGATCTTACTCCCCAGGAAACTGAGCAGCTCTCAAGATATGTTTCGAATGAAGAATATGTCCAGAAACAGAAGGAAGACATCCAGGAACTTAGCAGCATTTTCAGGGATAAAATGGATAAGGACCATGCTGCGGAGCACGCAGAAGACTTTATCAGCAGCTTAAAAAGTCATTTTAAGCCTATGCCTGGGATTCACGCAGCTTACCAGATTACACTTCTTGATCAGATAAAAGACAAAGATATTTGTATCAAAATAGATAATCAGGATATGGAATGTAAACCGGGAGAAGCACCGGGCTGTAATGTACATGTGTCAATGAATACATCGGTTTTTGAGCAGATTATATCAGGAAGAATAACTTTCCAGAGAGCATTCATGGAAGGCAATCTGAAGATGAAAGGGGATTTCAAACTGCTGCGAACAATGGATCAGCTGTTTGTGTTTAAATAATTAATCATAAGGGAGAAATGACTATGAAAGATTCAAATTGCATTTTTTGTAAGCTTGCAAACGGGGAATTTCCCACAAATTCAATTTATGAGGATGATAAGTTCAATGTAATACTGGATAATGGCCCTGCGACAAAGGGGCATTGTCTTATCTTGCCCAAGGATCATTATACGGATATTTTTGAGCTTCCCGAAGAAACAGCAGCAGACGCAATGAAGCTTGCAAAAAAGCTGGCTGGACATTTTATGGAAAAGCTGGGAGCTGACGGAATAAATATCGTACAGAATAATAAAGAGGCAGCCGGCCAGACAGTACCTCATTTTCATCTTCATGTTATTCCCAGATACAAGGATGATGGACAGCATATTTTATGGAATCCCACATCTCCTTCAGCAGAAGAATTAAAAGCTCTTTGTGAAACAATAAAGTTTTGATGACAAATTTCTTATTCATATTAAGAAGTTCTATTCGGAGGAAGAATTGAGAACTATAGATGTATCAGAAATAACCAAAGCTGTAAAAGAGCTTTGTATAGATGCCAATTATACGCTGTCTCCAGACATGAAGGAGGCTATCTGCAAGGCAGGACAGGCTGAGGAAGCTGATCTTGGAAAAAAGATTTTTTTTCAGCTTGAAGAGAATCTGAGAATTGCAGAAAAGGATAATATACCCATTTGCCAGGATACGGGAATGGCAGTGTTTTTTATAAATATCGGCCAGGACGTTCACTTCGAGGGCGGGGATCTTACTGATGCCATAAACGAAGGAGTCAGACAGGGATATACTGAGGGATACCTTAGAAAATCAGTGGTAAAGGATCCTCTTATCAGAGAGAATACGGGAGATAATACCCCTGCGGTTATTCATTATAATATTGTGCCCGGAGATAAAGTAGAAATAACTATAGCGCCAAAGGGATTTGGAAGTGAAAATATGAGTAGGGTTTTCATGCTAAAACCCGCTGATGGCGAAGAAGGTGTCAAGGATGCTGTTGTTCAGGCTGTAAAGGATGCGGGCCCTAATGCGTGTCCGCCCATGGTGGTAGGTGTAGGAGTAGGTGGCACCTTTGAAAAGTGTGCGATCATGGCAAAGGAAGCATTAACCAGAAAAACAGGCGAACATTCAGAGATTCCTTATGTGGCAGATATGGAAAAAGAGATACTGGACAGGATAAACAAGACCGGAATTGGTCCCGGCGGACTTGGTGGAACAGTTACTGCTCTTGCTGTGAATATCAATACATATCCGACTCACATCGCAGGACTTCCTGTGGCAGTAAATATATGCTGCCATGTCAACAGACATCGAAGTGTTGTGGTATAAAAATACTTTTTTAAATAAAAACCACTATATATAGAAGAAACTCATTCAAATTATATTTCTGAAAGGGCTGTTATATGGAATATAAGATAACTGCACCATTTGATAAGGACACAATTTCTAAACTCCGCAGTGGAGATATGGTATATATTAGCGGCGATATATATACAGCGAGAGATGCTGCGCACAAGAGAATGAAGGAAACTCTGGATAGAGGAGAGGCTCTTCCTATAAATATAGAAGGAAACGTAATATATTACATGGGACCTTCACCGGCCAGAGAAGGCAGACCTATAGGATCAGCGGGGCCCACAACAGCCAGCCGTATGGACAAGTATGCCCCGGAGCTTCTTGATATGGGATTAAGCGGCATGATAGGAAAAGGAAAACGCAGCAAGGAAGTACTGGATGCTATTGTGCGTAACAAAGCAATATATCTTGCTGCTATCGGTGGCGCGGGTGCGCTTCTATCTAAAGCAATTGTTGAATCAGAGGTTGTAGCATATGATGATCTTGGCACAGAAGCAATACGCAAACTACGTGTCGAAAACTTTCCTGCCATAGTAGTTATAGATTCAGAGGGAAATAATCTGTATGAGACTGCTATAAAGGAGTTTTGCAGAGAATAAAAAACACTTGTTGACAATGCTCTGCTGAATTTGTATAATAACTTTTGCGTTAATGATATAGATGATCGTTAACAGACAACCAAATACCGTTTGGTAGAGGTTTTCAGGCATGGAGAAATACTCAAGTGGCTGAAGAGGCGCCCCTGCTAAGGGTGTAGACCGTTCACGCGGTGCGAGGGTTCAAATCCCTCTTTCTCCGTTAGCAATCCCCGGCAATATATTGCCGGGGTTTTTGTTTGCATTTTTTCAATTGTAATTTACGGAAAGCCCCATTACATCCGGCTATTTGAGAAATTTTTATAAAAATTGAAAAAAATTAAAAAAAGTAATTGACACATAGGGGGACGGGTGATATATTTATATTCGCTCGCTGCGAGTGACAGATGACTGACCGGAAGGATTCAGCGCTTCACAAACCAGAGCAAAAAAATAAAAAAGTTCTTGACAAGAAGTTGCAAACATGATATTCTATCAGAGTTGCGGCTGACAAGCCAAGACAAAGCACTTTGACAATAAAATAGTAATGCAACCCTGAAAATTCCAAAAAGAATATTCAGAGAACAAAACAACCTAACTTAGGTAAAAACGGACAGAACAAAGCCAAGCAATGTTCTGG